>JAEEIS010000269.1 GCA_016281475.1 Bacteroidales bacterium | reverse complement strand
GGAACAGCATCTGCGCCAATACAAGGGCACGGTGATTGCGGTGACGCACGACCGCTACTTCCTTGACAACGTGGCGGGATGGATATTGGAGCTCGACCGTGGCGAGGGCATCCCCTGGCAGGGCAACTATAGCAGCTGGCTGGATCAGAAGACGCAGCGGCTGGCGATGGAGGAGAAACAGGAAAGCAAACGTCGCAAGACCCTGCAGCGCGAGTTGGAGTGGGTGCGCATGGCTCCCAAAGCCCGTCACGCCAAAGGCAAGGCGCGTCTGGCCGCTTACGACCGCATGATGAATGAGGACGTGAAGGAGAAGGAGCAGAACCTGGAGATATTCATTCCCAACGGCCCGCGATTGGGCAACAAGGTGTTGGAGGTGGAAGGCGTGAGCAAGGCGTATGGTGACAAGCTGCTATACGAAAACCTCACGTTCTCGTTGCCACCTGCCGGCATCGTGGGCATCATCGGCCCTAACGGTTGCGGTAAGACTACGCTGTTCCGCCTTATCATGGGATTAGAACAGCCTGACACGGGCACCTTTACGGTGGGCGAGACGGTGAAGATAGGCTATGTGGACCAGCAGCATGTGCAGATTGACCCCGAGAAGAGCGTCTACGACGTGGTGTCGGAAGGCAACGAACTCATACCCATGGGAGGACGGCTGGTGAATGCACGTGCCTATTTGTCACGCTTCAACTTCACCGGCACCGACCAAAGCAAGAAGGCGGGTGTGCTCAGCGGCGGTGAGCGCAACCGCCTGCATCTGGCACTGACGTTGAAGAGCGAAGCCAACGTGTTGTTGCTCGACGAGCCTACCAACGACATCGACGTGAACACCATGCGGGCGTTGGAAGAGGGCTTGGAGAACTTCGCTGGTTGTGCCGTGGTCATCAGCCATGACCGCTGGTTCCTCGACCGTATCTGCACACACATCCTTGCCTTTGAGGGCGACTCGCAGGTTTATTTCTTTGAGGGCAGCTACAGCGAATACGAGGAGAACCGTCGCAAACGCCTCGGTGACGATACTCCCCACCGCCTGCGCTACAAGAAACTTATAAAGTGAAAATTGAAAGGTGAAAAATGAAATCTCGCAGGAGCAACCAATGACCCGCCACCGCAAAGTTTCATTTTTCAATTATCATACGCCTATGAAAAGGATAATACTCATATTCCTATTTTTCAATTTTCAATTTTCAATTTTCAATTCGCTTTCGGCGCAGATTGTACGTGACGAGACGGGACGGGTGGTGAGCTCCTCGCATAGCGTGATTGATGCCGACGACCATTTGGCGGTACTCGTCACCTATGCCTACGACAGCGTTGGCGTGGTGGAGACTCGCACGCTGCAAAGCTACGACCGCCAAGGCCGTCCCGTGCGCAAAGAGGTCTACACCGCCGACGAGTACCTGCTCTACACCGAAGTGAACAGCTATGACCGCCACGGCAACCGCACCCGTTGCATCCAGACCACCTACGACGAAGACAGCCGACCTACGCAGACCGTATATAAATATAGGTATTCTAAGCAACCCGACGGCACGTGGAAGCTGACATCTATCCAGATGAATGGAGAAGAAATGTTACAAGGAGAATGATGCTGCCCATGGGAAGGAAGAAAGAGATATTATCGGTTATATTATTCTTGGTCCTGTTCTGCCTAATCACCTTTCTTTTCCTTCGTCTCTCTCGTTGGGAGGACCAAAAGTGTGAACAGGAAATCGATTCGTTAGTGAAGTCTGTCTATTTCGAAGGCATGGTGATAGATGCGCCAGTCTACAAGCAATCAACCCTGCTCTGTGTTAAAATAGACGCATCGAGCGTTGACTCGTTCTATTATTTCAGTCGTGGTTGTTGTGGAGTAATAGTGCGGGACAGCATAGCCGTATTTTCCATTGGGCTGATTGACGAGAACAATCCTTCCGACCTATTTATGTCCCACGCCGAAAGGGTGGTTGTAAACAAAGACTACGACACAAAGACCCTGTTCATCCGAAATGGCGACACTCTTGTCGATAACATCGCTTTCGGTGCAGGCAGAATAGACGAAGTACACCTGCTGATGGCATGGGAGAAGGCGAGAGACCTATGTTGTTTAGGACATTAAAACAACTCTTTTTGAATTCGTCTTCACCTCTTCAGGTATTTTATCTCCTTGGGGTCGATGAGGCCGTATTGGATGGCTTTGGCGATGCGGGCGCCCGACTTGTTGACAATGTCTAGTTTGCGCGACAGCTCTTTCTGACGTTCCTGAATGCTTTTGTCAGTTTCGTTCAGCGTAGAGGCTATTTCGGAGGCAGTGCAGCCAGCCGCCTCTAGCAGCAGTAGCCGTTGCTCGGTGTCGCTGACGACTATGTTGCACTTCTGGTCGGCGACACGCTTGACATATAGCTCTGCCGCCTCTTTGAGTGTGAGCATCACGGGATAGTTGAAATAGTAGCGTTCGCCGCGTTCTAGCGATTCGATGGCACGGAGCACGTTTTCTACCGAGAAGCCGCCAGCGGCGTTTTTGCTGACAAAAGCCTGTACGCCATGCTGCAGCGATTCGAACAGCACACGCGCTATCTCCATCATGCGGTCGTGGCGGTCGGCCTCGTCGGGCAGGGGGTTGTCGAAACGGCCCGAGAAGAGGGCTATCTTGATGTCGGGGTATTTCTTGTGCACGCGGTCGGCGATGAAAATGCCGCCAGTGGGTTCGCCTTGGAACTCGATGTCGAGCAGCAGGTAGTCGGGCATCTCATGCGGCACTGGGCTGTCGAGTGCCGCCATCAGCTGCGCACCGTTGGCAAAGGTGTCGAGCACCGTCACATCACGATAGTCTACCTCACCGTCGTCGTTCATACCGCACGCCACTCTGTGGGGCTGCCCGCCCAGTTCTAGCTTGAGAGCTTTGCGAATGATGGGCTCATCGTCCACAATCATTATTTTGATAGGTTCCATATTGTGTAGTTCATGAGGATTGATTGCTTTTTCTCCAAGGTTCGGGCTGCCAGCCTTCGTTGCCGTCGCCAGCTAGTAGACAGTGGAAAGTACTGCCTTTTCCTGGTTCGCTTTCCGCCCAGATACGGCAACCTCGTACGGTGTTGTCGTCGTGGCGTTTGATGATGTATTTGCATAGTATCAGCCCGAAGCCGGTGCCGTGGTCTGCCGATGGGTCGTTGGGAGTCTTTACTTTCTTGTCGGCGCGGAAGAGGTTCTCGAGTGTCTCCTCGTCCATGCCGGTGCCGGTGTCGTCTACCTCGATATGGACAAAGCGGGAGTCTTGGGGATAGACTTCGGCGTAGATGGTCACTTTCCCATAATGTGTGTGCTGCAAGGCGTTGTTCACCAGATTGCGGAGCATGATTTCTACGAGCCCACGGTCGCCATTGATTTTTAATGTGGTGGGATAGAATATGCAGTCTACGTCATGTTCCAGTCTCACGCATGAGGCGGCGACGCTTTCGAACACCTCGCTAAGCGCGAACACCGACGGCTGGAACTGTAGCCCACTGGGGATGGAGAGGTTGGTCCAGCTCTTGATATTGGCGAAAGTACGCAACAACTGGTCGAGCACTTCCTGCCGCATCTCGCTGCTCAGCTGGCGGTTGGTGAGATAGGTGAGGAAAGGGTTGATGTCGTGACGCAGCACCGAGAGGCAGGTCTCTACGTTGGCGATGCGCTCGATGTTCTGTCGGCGAACCTCCTGCAAGGCAGCCTTTTCCGCCCGCAGCACCTTCGACCTCCTGTGGAGCAGCAGCACCATGGTTCCCAGCAACAATAGGAACACCGAGCCCACGATGATGGCAAGCACGTAGTTGCGATTGCGTGTTTGGGATTGCGTCAGACGGTCTTGCAGCATGGCGTCGGCACTCTCGTTTTGGCGGATAAAGGTGAGGAGTTCCATCTCGCGGGCATACCATTGTTGGTTTTCTTCGAGCGAAGGGGAGAAACCCATGCGTATCAGTCCGTCGTAGAGCATCGCCTCGAATTTGGGAGCCATGCCGTCGTGCCAACTGCTGTCGGCCAAAGCGCGAGCGTAATAGCCATAGGCCAGGTCGTACTCGCCCTTGCGCAGGCAGTATTCTGCCGCAGCCACCACCGCGCCGAGGTGCTGGTAGGGGTCGGGGGTTTGGAAGAAGAGGTCGGTGGAAACGTCAAACATGTCCAGCCCGTAGTCTCCCGTCACCGCTATCGAGTCGTAGGGATACATGCGGTCGCCCAACCGCTGTAGTTCGGCTATTCGTGCCGAACATTGCCGTTGGTAGCAGGCAGGCAGTATGTTGGTGTCGGCCACGATGAAAGCCTGCAGCTGGAACACGTTGGCCAAGTGGTAGATACTCTGCTGGTTGGGCCGTAGCATTATCTTCAGGTTCTCGGATAGGTATTGGTATGCTTTGGCCAGTAGGCGGGCGTCGCTGCCCGATGCCGATGCAAGACGGTAGTAGCTGTGGGCCAATGCGTAGTTGAGCGACATGTCCTCAGCGTAGTCGCATTTCAGTCTCGGCCTGTCTTCCTCCACCTCATGCAGCATGTCTGCCAACGTCTTTTGGGTGCTGATGTCGAGCAGGGTGCCCGACGAGGAGGCGACCGCGCTGTTGCGGTAGTGGTAGTTGAGCGTCAGCGAGGTGATGTAGTATTCCATCTGGGCATAGGCGTACAGGTAGTTGTCGCCCTTGTTCCTCAATAGGGCCGACTGGTCTATGTCGTAGAGCAGTTGGTACGAGTCGGCGATGCGGCAGCTGCGTTGCAGCAGGCGTATCTTCATCAGTTGGGCTATCAGCCGTTCCACCTCGGTGTTGCGGCTTTGGCGCAGATGCCTGCCTGTGGCGGAGCCTGGGGTGGCTAGTACGCTGTCGACATACACTGTTGCCGAGTCGTGTTGTGCCAGCATGTAGTAGCCGAAGGCGAGGTTGTTATAGGCCCGCAGGCGGCCGTCGTGGTAGTTGGGCAGCGAGTCGCGCACCATTGCCAAGGCTGTGCGGGCCTCGTCGATGGAGCGTTGCGGGTCTTGGTAGCGGTTCATAAACGAAGCCTTGTTGTGGCTGTCCACCCATCCCCGTAGCCGCAGGTCTATCCCCTCCGACGAAGTGCCACTTTGGCATCCCGTCGCCAATACCCCCGTTAGGGCAACGACCACCATCCAATTGAAAAGCCGTCTTGTCGTAAATCGCAAAGTTATAAAAAATAGCCGCATTATACCGTCGATAAACTTTTTGCAAAGGTACGTAATATTTTCAATATACACAGATTTTGCTTTATTTTTCTTGATATGTTGATACGTTGAAATGGCAGGCTTATCGCCCAATATATCAACACTAAACTTATCAACAATTAAATAGTTAAACATTTTTCCTTAACGATTTGAAAAAAAGTGTTACATTTGCAAAATAATAAATAATGGTGATTTATGGAAGAAAACGAACTTATCATTTTGAACAATAGCAAAAAACACATTGTTCGCGCAGGTAAATGGATGAATGTTTTTTCAATCTTTGCCGTACTCAGCGTCCTCTTTTTGGTGGCAGGCGGCATAGTGCTCCTGTTTGTCAGCGGATATCTTGACGAGGCAACCGCCTACTATGTCGACAATCTGCTCGCTTTTGCCGGCATCGCTCTCATCATCCTGGCTGCCGCCCTGTTGCCCGCCATCGTCTGCATGCGCCGTGCCGTCAATGCAGCCAACCAGGTGCGCATCAACAACGACTTAGTCCCCTCGGTAGAATATCTTCGCCAGACTCGCTATATGTGGCACTATCTGATGGTCCTTTTCGTTGTCTGCTTCAGCTTGGCAGTGTTGGCATCCATCGCTGCGATTATTATCTACTGGCCCTCCATCTGCTTGGTATTCGGCATGTAGGCTCATGTCAGTGTCTGTCTGATTATTCAGAATATTCCGACAATTCTGAAGGAGTCAGATTATTTTGAAAGTCCCAACCCAATCGTTTCAATATAGGCTATGAGATACGAGGTTGATTTTCTTGTTATTGGTTCGGGTATCGCAGGGCTGAGTTTCGCCCTCAAGGTTGCCCCTTATGGCAAGGTGTGTATTTTGTGCAAAGGCGAGGCGGCCGAAGGCTCCACGCGTTATGCGCAGGGCGGTATCGCTGCTGTGATGTACGACAGCGACAGCTTCGAAAAACACATCCAAGACACCCTTATCGCGGGCGATGGCATTTGCGATCGCAAGGTGGTCGAAATGACCATCCGTGAGGCTCCCGACCGCATCCGCGAACTGGTGCAGTACGGTGTCAATTTCGACAAGAGCCGTGGCAGCGACCGTTTCGACCTCCATCGCGAGGGCGGCCACTCCGAGTTCCGCATCCTCCACCATAAGGACAACACTGGAGCGGAGATTGAACGAGGCCTCCTCGAAGCTGTCTACAGCCACCCCAATATCGAGGTTAAGGAACATCAGTTTGCCATCGACATCATCACCCAGCACCATCTGGGTCAGCGTGTCACCAAACATACCCCCGACATCGAATGCTATGGTGTCTATGCCCTCGACTGCAAGACTAACCAAATCGACACCTATCTCGCCAAGGTGACCCTCCTCGCCACTGGCGGCATGGGCAACGTCTACACCACCACCACCACGCCCCTAGTCTCCACTGGCGACGGAGTGGCCATGGTACACCGTGCCCGCGGTGTGCTGGCCGACTTGGAGTTCATGCAGTTCCATCCCACCTCGCTCTACAATCCTGCCGAGAAGCCCGCCTTCCTCATCACCGAGGCGATGCGTGGCGCGGGTGCCATCCTCAAGGACTTCAAGGGCAACGAGTTCATGCACAAATACGACAAGCGCCTCTCCCTCGCCCCGCGCGACATTGTGGCGCGCGCCATCGACAACGAGATGAAGATTGCCGGTGTCGACCACCTCTATCTCGATGCCCGTGGCATCGGCAAAGACGAGCTCATCAACGGCTTCCCCACCATCTACGCCAAATGCCTTGAACTGGGCATCAACATCACCAAGGACATGATACCCATCCGTCCGGCGGCGCACTACCAGTGCGGCGGCATCAAGGTGGACCGCGACGGCGAGTCCTCCATCCACCATCTCTATGCCGCGGGCGAATGCGCCTGCACCGGCCTGCACGGTGGCAACCGCTTGGCCAGCAACTCGCTCCTCGAAGCTGTCGTCTACGCCCACAACGCGGCCATGAGTGCCATCGAGCGGGTCAAGACACGCCAGTTCTGCCATCAAGTGCCCGACTGGAATGCCGAAGGCATGGTGCTCAACGAAGAGATGGTGCTCATCACCCAGACCAAGCGCGAACTGCAGGAACTCATGTGGAACTACGTCGGCATCGTCCGCAGCGACCTTCGCCTGCAACGTGCCTTCGACCGTCTCAACCTCATCTTCCGCGAGACCGAAGACCTCTACAACCGCTCCGTCCTCACCGAGGAACTCAGCGAGCTCCGCAACCTCATAGCCTGCGCCTACCTTATTATCAAGATGGCGCGCGCGCGTCGCGAGAACGTAGGCCTGCACTACAGCATCGACCTGCTCAAGGACAAATAATCCCCCTCTGAATAATCAGGTTACTCCGCCCACTCCGTAAAAAAACTCTTCACTTGAAAACCTACAACTTCGACGAGATAATCCCCCGCAAGGGCACCAATTGTGTCAAACACGACGCCCTTCAGCAATTCTTCGGCACCGACGACCTGCTGCCTATGTGGGTGGCAGATATGGACTTCCGTTCGCCCGACTTTGTCATCGACGCCCTGCGTCGCCGTCTCGACCACGAGGTGCTGGGCTATGCCACCGCCCCCGACAGCTACTGGCATGCAGTTGCCCAATGGCTCCGTGCACATTACAATATATCGCCCTCCCGCCACGAGATGCACTTCATCCCCGGCATCGTGGCCGGCATCGCCTTCGTGTTGCAGGCCATGACCAACCCTGGTGATGGCATCCTCGTCACCACCCCCGTCTATCCCCCCTTCCTCAACCTGCCTCAAAACAACCATCGCCAGCTCGTCTGCAGCCCCCTCAAGGTGGCCGACGGCCGCTTTGCCATCGACTTCGACGACTTCGAGTGGCGTGCCCGCCAATGCCGCTGGCTCATACTCAGCAACCCACACAACCCCGGTGGCACCGTGTGGGACCGTGAAACCCTCGCCCGCATCGCCGACATCTGCTATCGCAACAACGTCAATGTCGTCTCCGACGAAATACATGCCGACCTTGTGCTTCCCGGTCACAGCCACACCAGCTTCAGCACTGTGAGCGACAACGCCCGCAACATTTCCATCACCTTCGTCGCACCCAGCAAGACCTTCAACATCGCCGGCCTCGCCAGCTCGGTCTGCTACTGTCCCAACGAGCAGCTGCGCCAACGCTTCTTCGGCTATCTCGACGGCTACGAGGTTGCCAACGGCAACATCTTTGCTTTTGCCGGTGCCGAAGCCGCCTACAGTCAGGGCGAAGAGTGGCTGCGCCAGATGCTGCAATACCTGCAGGGCAATGTCGACACCCTGCGCACCTTCCTTGCCGACAGCATGCCCCAGGTCAAGGCCGTCCTCCCCGAGGCCTCTTACCTCGCCTGGCTCGACTTCTCCGACACGGGGCTTGACCACGACGACATCCGCGACCGTCTCCTCCACCGTGCCCATGTGGCCCTCAACGACGGCACCACCTTCGGCGGCAAGGACTACCGTGGCTGCTTCCGCATCAATCTCGGCTGCCCCCGCGCCACCCTCCTCGATGCCCTCCGCCGCATCGCCGCCAGCCTCACCCCCGACGCATAGTCCGCAAGTCGGCAATTCGTTTTCCTTTAATGTCCCAGCATCGAATACGCCCCCTGCTGTGTGCTACCGTATCATACGGATTCCTACTTCATTTTACCGATTCTTACCGATTGGGGTCTCCTTTTAGGGTCCTATAGCGAAGAAGAAGTGGCCATGGGCTCTAGGAAAATAGGGAGTTCGCGGGAGTCACCCTAGGTGAAGTCGGGAATCAGTCAATGGTGATGAAGGAGACAACGAGGCCGCGGTTATGGATTTTTTGTACTTTCCCCCTCAAAGAGGGGGTGTCGTGGGTGTTGGTGTTAAGGAATGGATTTAAAAATTAGAGGGGAGAAATGACTGTTGAAAATTAGGGTGTTAGGACATTTTTTTCGATTTTAAGAGTTAAAAACTTGTGTAGTTAAAAAAAATTGACTAATTTTGTTCCCTCAAATGGCAGTGTGCCATAAGGGATTGGATTGTGCGTAGGAGACTGAGAAATAGATAAATAAACGTATTAACTAACATAAAAAACACAACTATGTCATTACTTATTTTGTTACAAGCTGCTGCTCAGATGGCCTGGGGCTATTTCGGTGCAGCCGTCGGAGCCGGTCTGGCCACCATTGGTGCAGGTCTCGGCATTGGTAAGATTGGTCAGGGTGCCATGGAAGGCATGGCCCGTCAGCCGGAGGCTGGTGGCGACATCCGTTCGACCATGATTATCGCCGCCGCACTGGTTGAAGGTGTTGCCTTCTTCGCAGTGGTTGTCTGCTTGCTGGTTGTCCTCAAGTAGTATCCGACGAAAGAATGGGATGTTGGCGCGATTGGCGCCAACATCCTGTTTGAAGCTAACTATTCCTTTGAAACGAAAAAATATAGAGATACATGAACAATCCGTTAATTAATCCCGGTCTGGGTACATTCGTATGGATGTTGGTGTCGTTTGGTGTGCTGGTGTTTATCCTCGGCAAGTGGGGTTGGCCCATGCTGCTGAAGGCGTTGAAGGCGCGCGAGAATGCCATAGCCGACTCGCTGAACGCTGCCGAGAAGGCACGCGAGGAGATGAAGCAGCTGGTGGCGCACAACGAGGACCTGCTGAAGCAGGCCAAGGTGGAGCGCGACGAGATGCTGCGCAACGCACGCCTCACGAGCGAGAAGATTGTAGAGGATGCCCGCCTGAAGGCTACCGAAGAGGCCGACCGCATCGTGGAGAATGCCCGCGAGAACATCAACTACGAGAAGCTGAAGGCCATGCATGACCTGAAGAACCAGATTGCGTCGCTCTCTATCGACATCGCCGAGAAGCTGATGAAGGCGGAACTGAGCGACCGTCAGAAGGCCGACGCCCTAATAGCACGCGAATTGGAGAACGCACACTTAAATTGAGAATTGTGAATATGTGAATTGTGAATAGACAATACATTTGTCGAATCACGAATCGCTAATCACCAATCACCCATCACTAATCATGCAAGATTATAGAATCAATATAAATTATGCCAAGGCGCTGTTTCTGCTGGCCGACGAGACGGGAGATCAGGAGCGTGTGTCGGAGGACATGCGGCTGGTCAACGACGTGTGTGCCGAGAACCGCGAGCTGAACATTGTCTTCCGTAATCCCGAGGTGAAGTCGCCCAAGAAGGTGGCGATAGTGGAGGACATCTTTGGCGCGAGCGTCTGCAAGACCACTATGGCGTTCCTCCAATTTGTGGTGCGCAAGAAACGCTCGGTGAACCTCAAGGGCATCAGTGCCTCCTATTTGGACCTATACCGTGAGAGCCGCGGCATAGTGCTGTCGCACATCACCACTGCGCAGCCTGTCGACGACCACACCCGCGCACTGGCAACCAAGGTGATAGCCGACTATACGCACAAGGAGGTGGAGTTGGTGGCCAAGACCGACCCGAAGATTATTGGAGGCTTGGCGATGGAGTTCGACAACAGGATGTACGACGCCCGAATCAGCACCTATCTCTCCAAGCTGCGCCACGCCTTCGACGAGAACGTGTACGAGAGCAAACTGTAGATTAGAAATTAAAAAATAAACATTAAGATATGTCAGAAATTAAGCCTGCCGAAGTATCGGCAATTCTGAAGAAACAACTGGCAGACGTCGACCTCGACGTAGCGCTGGAGGAAGTGGGCACCGTGCTCACCGTCGGCGACGGTATTGCGCGTATCTACGGCCTCAACAACGCCCAGTCGGGCGAGCTGGTGGAGTTCTCCACCGGCGAGCAGGGCATCGTCCAGAACCTGGAGGAGGACAATGTGGGCGTGGTGATGCTGGCAGAGGCTAGCACCATCAATGAGGGCGACACGGTGAAACGTACCAAGCGCATCGCCTCCATCAAGGTGGGCGAGGGCCTGGTGGGCCGCGTCATCAACACCATCGGCCATCCTATCGACGGCAAGGGTCCCATCGAGGGCGAGCTGTTTGAGATGCCTATCGAGCGTAAGGCTCCCGGCGTCATCTTCCGCCAGCCGGTGGAACAGCCCCTGCAGACGGGTATCAAGGCCATCGACTCGATGATTCCCATCGGGCGTGGACAGCGTGAGCTGATCATCGGCGACCGTCAGACCGGTAAGACCGCCATTGCCATCGACACCATCATCAATCAAAAGAATTTCTACGATGCCGGCGACCCCGTGTATTGCATCTATGTGGCTTGCGGTCAGAAGGGTTCCACGGTGGCTAATCTGGTGAAGAACTTGGAGGAGAAGGGCGCAATGGCCTATACTATTGTTGTTGCCGCCACTGCATCCGACCCCGCCGCCATGCAGTTCTACGCACCCTTCGCAGGTGCCGCCATCGGCGAGTATTTCCGCGACACGGGACGCAACGCACTGGTCATCTACGACGACCTCAGCAAGCAGGCTGTGGCCTATCGCGAAGTGTCGCTGCTGCTGCGTCGCCCGCCGGGACGTGAAGCATACCCTGGTGACGTGTTCTATCTCCACAGCCGTCTGCTGGAGCGTGCCGCCCGCATCATCCAGAGCGACGAGATTGCCCGCCAGATGAACGACCTGCCTGCCTGCCTGAAGGACAAGGTGAAGGGTGGCGGTTCGCTCACCGCACTGCCTATCATCGAGACGCAGGCTGGCGACGTGTCGGCCTATATCCCCACCAACGTCATCTCCATCACCGACGGTCAGATATTCTTGGAGACCAACCTCTTCAACTCGGGTATCCGTCCCGCCATAAATGTGGGTATCTCGGTGTCGCGCGTGGGTGGCAAGGCACAGATTAAGTCGATGAAGAAGATTGCCGGCACGCTGAAACTCGATCAGGCACAGTATCGCGAGCTGGAGGCCTTCTCGAAGTTCGGCTCCGACCTCGATGCCGCCACCAAGGCGGTGCTCGACAAGGGCGCGCGCAACGTGGAAATCCTCAAGCAGCCCCAGTATACCCCCATGGCTGTGGAGGACCAGGTGGCCATCATCTACTGCGGCACGAAGGGATTGCTGCAGAAGGTGCCTACCAACCAGGTGCACAACTTCGAGACAGAGTATCTCTTCTTCCTCCACCAGAACCACGCCCCCATCCTAGAGAACCTGCGCAAGGGCAAGCTGGTGGACGAGGATCTGGAGACACTCAAGAAGGTGGCTCTCGACATGGCTGGCAAATACGCTAAGTAATAATTGATTTTTGTGAATGGTGATGTGTGAATTGTGAATGGACAAATGCATTTGTCGAATCACCAATCACTAATCACCAATCACTAATATAAAAAAGTATGGCAAATCTAAAAGAAGTCCGCACCCGTATAGCATCGGTCAGTTCGACGCAGCAGATTACCTCGGCGATGAAGATGGTGTCTGCCGCGAAGTTCCGCCGTGCCCAGAATGCCATCATCGGTATGCGCCCTTACGCCAACCAGTTGGGCGACATCGTGTCGGACATTGACACGGGCGACGGCGTACAGACCCCCTATCACGAGGTTCGTAAGCTGGAGCATGTGCTGTTGGTGGTGGTCACTTCCAACAAGGGTCTCTGCGGTGCGTTTAACAGCAATGTCATTAAGCAGGCCCAGGCACGGATAGACTACTACAAGGCCAATGCCACTGCCGACCAGCCTGCACAGCTGAGCATGATAACCATTGGCAAGCGCTGCAGCGAGTATTTTAGCAAGCGGTTCGACGGTATTGTAGGCAGCTACGACGAGTTGTTGGACAATGCATCTTTCGATGCCATTGCCACCCTCGCCGACGACATCCTGCAGCAGTACTGCGACAAGAAGTACGACCGTGTGGAGCTTATCTACAATCAGTTTAAGAACTCGCTGGTGCAGATACTGATGACCGAGCAGTTCCTGCCTGTGGTGACAAACACGGCCGGTGGAAGTGGCAGCACCGCTGTCAAACAGACAGCCAACGACTATATCTACGAGCCTTCGAAGGAGGCGATACTTGCAGAGATAATACCGTTGACACTACGGTCGCAGTTCTACCGCGTGGTGCTCGACTCGCTGGCTTCGGAGCACGGTGCCCGTATGAACGCCATGCAGAAGGCCACAGACAACGCTACCGAGCTGCTCAAGGAACTGAGATTGAGCTATAACAAGGCACGTCAGGCAGCTATCACCAACGAGATTATTGAGATTGTTAGCGGCTCTGAGGCTCTCAAAGGTTAGAATTATTTTTATTCAATGGTCAACTTATTTTTACGAATTATGGCATGCGGGGCAACCCCGTGTGCCATTTTTTGTTTGGTGAATTCCAGTTGGTTTAATTAAGAAAAGTATAAGACGATGAATGTTATGAGAAAAAGTCTTTTTGTATTGGCCCTTTTGTTGGGAATGGGTAGTGCGATGGCAGCTCCTGTCAATCAGCAGGCTGCGTTGCGCGTTGCAGAAAATTTCTGGAGGAGTGTCACCTCGCATCAGGGGCATGTCGAGCAGATTCAAGAGCCTGCGTTCGAATACATGTATATCTTCCATGTGAACGAGACAGAGGGTTTTGTCGTGGTGGCTGCCGACGACTGTGCCTATCCTATCCTCGCCTACGGCACCGACGATGTGGCTGGCGAGATGGGCCCCGAAACCCGTTTCTGGCTGGGACAGTACGAACGTGAGATTGAGGCTTTGGCATCGGGAGTGATACGCAACGACGATGCCGTGCTTGCCGACTATATAGCCCGCGAGTGGAACAGCCTGCTGGCTGGCACATGGGCTCAGCCCAAGAGTGTCAACATGGTGCCGGCATTACTGTCCACGCGTTGGAATCAGAGCCCCATCTACAATTACTATTGCCCGTCGTCATGTCCGGTGGGTTGTGTTGCCACCGCCATGGCGCAGGTGATGAAGTATTGGAACCATCCTGTCAAAGGCACTGGCAGTCACAGCTATTACACCACCTACGGCCTTTTGAGTGCCAATTTCGACAGCACCTATTACGATTGGGCCAACATGCCCAACAGCCTCTCCAGCTCCAGCACTATGCAGGAGATACACGCGGTGGCGGAGCTCAGCTACCATATCGGCGTGGCGGTGGAGATGGATTATTCCACCGATGGCAGTGGGGCAAGCCTGGTGGGCTATGGCTATGGCGCATCGGGTCAGAGTGCGCTGAAGAACTACTTCGGCTATAAAGGCAGCCTCTGGGGTGCTCACAAAAGTTCCTATTCCGACGCGGAATGGATAGGCCTGTTGATGGACGAAATTGAAGCGGGCCGTCCGGTCCTGTATGCTGGTTACGACAATTCTGCGGGCCATGCCTTCGTGTTCGACGGATACAATAGCAGCAGCCAGTTCCACGTCAACTGGGGTTGGGGCGGTTCCTACAACGGTTTCTATTCCATGGGTGCCCTCAATCCTGGTGGCGGCGGCGTGGGTACCAATACCTCCAACACCTTCAACTCGTCTAACCAGGCACTTATCGGAGTGGAACCCCAGCCACGATTGGGCAGCAACCCCGCCGCGTTGACATTCCCAATGGTGGGAGGCAGCCAGGCAGTTGACATCGCCAGCACATACGGCAATCCCGCCAACTGGACGGCCACTAGCGATGCCTCATGGATTTCCCTCAATCCCACCACGGGCTCGGGCAACGGGTCCACGACGCCGGTTACCGTCACCGTCACCGCCAACAACAGCGGGCACGACCGCGTGTCCGCCATCACCCTTGTGCAGGGGAGCGATACCGTACTAGTCCGTGTGCAGCAGCTCACTTGTGCCACGGGCGACATGTGTACCCTTACCGTCAATGCCTACGACAATCGTGGCAACGGTTGGAACGATGGCTGGCTCACGCTATCCTCCACCTCGGGTGCCTTGTTTGGCGAGATGCGGCTGTTGGACGGCACATACGGCATTGGCGAATACGCTGTATGTCCCGATACGGTGGTGCTGACATGGCACAGTGGTTCGGCCGATGGCGATTGCGGTTTCTTCGTTGAGAATGCCGACGGGGTGGTGTGGGTAAACCACAACCCGAATGAAGCCATTGCTGACGGCGACACATTCCTTATTGTCAACCCTTGTCTCAGTAACGGTGGATTGGGAACGATGACCTATTCCTTGACAACTTCGGTCAACGACACCACCCGTGGCTATGTGGAGGGCTCCTCCGACAACATTGCCTTTGGCGAGAGTGTGTCAGTCGTCGCCCACGCCAACGAAGGCTATCGTTTCTCCCGATGGAACGATGGGGGCACCGACAACCCTCGCACACTTACCGTTACCTCAAGCCGAACGCTCACGGCACGTTTCGATGACCTGGGTACCGACACTCTCCACTACGACAACGGCACCTACAATAGCACCTATGGCGGCGAAGATGGAATATACTGGGCCATCTGCATACCCCCTTCCCAATTGGTGGGGCATGTGTCACTCCAAAGTGTGAAATTCTACAATGTCCGTTCCGATTACTACACCCTCAACATCCATCAAGGTAACAAGCCGCTGCTGAGTAACAAGGTGTACACAAACACATTCTATCAAGCTCGCCAGACGCGCTATCGTTGGGTGGAGAGGGAACTCGACTCAGCTTTGGTCATCGATTATAGTCAACCGCTTTGGATATCACTCTATTGTTCCTCCGATGATGCTCCGGCTACAGCCAGCACATGGTGTGGCAACGACGATGGCAGTTGGTACTCGACCAACGGGCTCGTCTGGCAACCGCTTTCGGACGAAGGCATTGGAGCCACATGGATGCTGCGTGCCTATATGCCATACGACCGCAACGAGTATACCCTCAACGTCACCACCAACAACAAGAGGTGGGGTAAAGTGACGGGTGGTGGCCTCTATCGTTATGGACAGGCGGCAACGCTTGTGGCCACGCCTGAAGAGGGTTATCACTTCGAGCGATGGAGTGACAACAACACCGACAATCCCAGAATATACTATGTGAGGGGAGACCAGACAATTCGTGCCATCTTCGCCGAGGGCGAGGTGGGCATCGATAATGCCCTGCCTGACGACATGATTACCTACGTCGAGGGCCGCAGCCTTTTCGTTCGTGGAGCCGACGGCCTTGTGCTCAGCGTCTACGATGCGCTAGGTCGCAGGGTCTACCATTCTGATAGCTATCACGCCATGTCGATAGCCCTGCCGGGAGCCGGTGTCTATGTCGTGCGCCTTGGCAATGGAGCGATGCGCAAGGTGGTCGCAGCCAACTAAGACTGATAGTTCTATTTTAAACACTTAATCTACTATATCATGGAAAAGAAACAAAACTTCACTATCCCTATTATCGTGATGTTCCTGCTGTTCTTTATGATAGCGTTCGTCACCAACTTCGCTGGTTCTATGGGCGTCATTGTCAAGAACCAATTTGGCACCAGCAATGCCGTCGCCCAGTTGGGCACTCTCGCCAATTTCATCGCCTATGCCTGCATGGGCATACCTGCGGGTGTCATCCTGCGCCGCAGAGGTTATAAGTTTACCTCGCTGTTGGCCGTCACTGTCGGCTTTGTCGGTGTCGGCATCCAGTTCCTCAGCGGTTATGTTGAAAGTTTTGCCGTCTATGTGGCGGGAGCTTTGGTGGCCGGTTTCTCCATGTGTCTGCTCAACATTGTGGTCAATCCCATGCTCAACACCTTGGGCGGTGGTGGCAACCGTGGCAACCAACTCATCCAGTGGGGCGGCACCATCAACAGCACGGGCGGCACGCTGGCTCCCATACTCTTGGGTTACCTCATCGGTGGTTCGATCATCAATGCCAATGTGAGCGATGCCGCACCTGCCATGATTATTGCCATGGCTATTTTTGCCCTCGCCTTTGTGGTCATCATGCTTACCAAAATTCCCGAGCCCCATCTCGAGACCCGCGAGATGCGCGCCGCCAAGCAGAAGGATAGCCACTCTCCTCTGAGCTTCCGTCACTTCGTGCTGGGTGCCATTGCCATCTTCTTCTATGTCGGCGTCGAAGTGGGTATTCCCAACACGCTCAACCTATACATGACCACCCATCCCGATGGTGGTGGCCTTGGTCTAGGTGCCAGCACAGCAGGCTGGTTTGTAGGTGCATACTGGTTCCTTATGCTCTGCGGTCGCTTTATTGGCGGGCTGATTGGCGGCAAGGTCAGTAGTAAAGTTATGCTGAGCACGGCGGCAATTCTGGCTATCGTCTTCCTGCTATGCCTAATAATGATTCCCGAGACGGTGACGGCCCACATTCTGACCGGTGTCGTCGACTTGCCGGTGAAGATTGTCTTCGCCACACTCTGCGGTCTCTGCACATCGGTAATGTGGGGCGCTGTGTTTAACCTTTCTACCGAGGGGCTCGGCAAGTATACTCCCATGGCAAGCGGCATCTTCATGACCCTTGTTTGTGGTGGAGGTATCCTGCCCTTCTTCCAGAATATGATTGCCGACGGCATTGGCTTTGTGGGCAGCTACTGGCTGGTGGTGCTTGGCTTCGCCTACATCCTCTTCTACGCCCTCTGGGGCAGCAAGAATGTCAACAAAGACATTCCTGTCGAATAGTCATCAACTATTGTCTTAGATACATCCGCACCCATTGTTGTGGTGCGGATTTTTTTTTGCAATTAGGTGTCTGTTAATATGGGCTGCAAAGGGTGAAAAAGTGAGAATTACTGCTCCAAAATAATGAAAAAGCATGGCTTTACATCTAATGTGATGAAAATGTAATGTGCATAAAGACAGGTTTTCACAATAAAAAAACAAAAAATATTTTGCCAATTGGGAAAAAGTTCGTACTTTTGCACCCGCTTTTAAGGCAGAAAAGGTCGTTTGGCCGAGGGGCTAGGCACAGGTCTGCAAAACCTGCTACTCCGGTTCAAATCCGGAAGCGACCTCAACACAAAAGAAGAGCCATCCCGTCGGATGGCTCTTTTTTGTTGTTATCGTAGGAGGGTGACGGTGCCCATGAGCGTCTGGTCGCCTTCGGGGGTGTAGATGTCGCGGTAGCGGCAGCGATAGACATAGCTGCCCGACGGGCAGGGCGTGCCCTGATAGGTGCCGTCCCACGGCGTGTCGGCACTTTGGCTGTGAAACACCAGCGTGCCACGTCGGTCGTAGATCCACATCTCGAATGCTGTGACTCCTAATAGTATAGGCCTGAAAAGTGAGTTCTCTTCCTTCCCAGGTGTAAACAGGTTGGGGAAGTGGAGTGCTATCTTCTTGAAGGGTATGAGTTTTGTTACTGAGTCCAGGCAGGTGGGAGAAAATCCGAGCATCATCACCTCCACGGTGTCGGGCCACCACGGTTCGGCGGAGAAGGTGGCACACTCGCTATAGTTGTCCTGGTGTACTCCGTTGATATACCAGTGCCGTCCTCCCCAGCCGTCCTGGTAGTATTCCCTAGTGCCGGTGCTGAAGTCCTCGACGGTGAATTCCATGTGGTCGAGGGTCAGCTCGTCAGGTGTGATATGCATTCGGGCGACAACGGGCGCGATGGGGTTGACCAACCGGTTGGACGAATCTGGGCATTGCGGCGTAGGGCGGTAGTCGACATACAGGTAGTAGGTGGTGGGTTGCTGGGGGTTGACGTGCACCCACGAGTTGTGCATCTGGTTGCGCAGCATGGTGTCCGTCGGGACCGACGACCATCGGAAATAGTTGCCCAAGCTGGAGCTGTAGAGGTCGTAGCCCTTATTGCCTTCGCAGCGGCGGTAGGGATAGATATTCGCCTCGGGAATGAGCAGCACCGTGAGTCGCAGGATGATGATGCTGTCGCAGTCGCTGTTTGCACGTTGTATCGTGTCGAAAAACAGACCGGTGTAGTCCAGTTCCCTGCCGTTGAAATCGTAGGTTTCGCCCTCGCAGATAGAGTCGTAGCGATACACCAGCGTGTCGCGACAGGGCCGTTGGCCAAATGCCGACAGAGCAGACAGCATCAGAAAGGCTGTCAGCCACAACGGCATGCGATACTGCGATATATGGGTACTAATGCTCAAGATGGGTTCTATTTATAATGGTTAGTGGTTAGAGTGGCTGACGCACCAAATTTTAATTATTAATTTTCAATTCTCTAGGCACGACTGGATTATCATCTCGTACAGTTCCTTGGTGCTGATGCCCATGGCGCGGGCCTGCTTGGGCACTATGCTTTCGGCGCTCTGTCCGGGTATGGTGTTCACCTCGAGGAAGAAGAGCTCCTGCTTGGTGGTATCGTAGATGTAGTCGAAGCGTACTACGCCTCGGCAGTCGAGTAGGTCGTAGAGCTTTGACGATACCTCCTGAATATGGTCGCTGACGGCCTTCTCCACTTCGGCGGGGGTCACCTCGTTGCTGAAGCCGTCGTATTTGGCGGCATAGTCGAAGAATTCATGACCGCCCGTGGGGATGATTTCGGTGATGGGGAAGACGTATTTCTTCTCCTTGGTGCGCAGCACTCCGCAGTCGAACTCGCGTCCCTGAATAAACTCTTCTACCAGCACGCCACGGTCCTCGGTCAGGGCCTCCTGGATGGCTGGCAGCAGGTCTTCGGCCCGCTTGACCTTGGTGGTGGCCACGCTGCTGCCCCCGGCGGCAGGCTTGACGAAGAGGGGTAGCGACAATTCGCGTAGCAGGGCCTCGGTGTCAATGGGCTGGTCGGCATAGAGCAGCTTGGACTTGGCCACGCTCACCAGCCCCATGCTGCGCACCACAGGGTTGCAGTAGCCTTTGTTGAAGGTGAGGGCGGAGGTGTAGAATCCGCAGGTGGTGTAGGGGACCCCCAGCATGTCGAAATAGCCTTGCAGCACGCCGTTCTCGCCGGGGTTACCGTGGATGATGATGAAGGCGAGGTCGAACCGTTCTACCCCCTCGACGGTGAAGTTGTCGCGATTCACCCTTCGGTGCGAGCCGTTGTCCGCCAGCCAATACCAGCCGTCGCGGTCGACAACAATCTTGTAGACGTTGTATTTCTCGTGATCGAGGTTTTCGTATACCTGGCATCCACTCATGATGGATATGTCGTGTTCTCCCGAGTAGCCGCCCATTATCAGGGCAATGTTCTTTTTTTGCATGGTATTATTGTTGATATGTTAAATGTTTGGGGTTAGAGGTTAGAGTAGAATTCGTTAATGTGATAATTCGTTAATTCGTAAGTCTGACTAACACATTCACACGTTAACACATTCTTCAATTTTCATTTTTCAATTATTTTCCGGTGTTGCGACTGGCGGAAAGCTTTCTCCTGCTGGCGCACGCGGTCGCGTGTGTTGGCTGTCATATATGTCTCCTGAAACCGTTCCCACACAATGTCTGCCGCCACGTCGCTCGGGTGGCATAGGTCGCGGTCGTAGAATCGGTAGTCGCGCAGTTCGTCCATTAGCAGCTCGTAGCTGTCGAAATAGCCTGCCTGCCTGCTGCCTTCCACCAGCATCTCGGTGGCCAGTAGCAGTGTCGCTTTGCTCAGTTGGTTGCCGTGCGCACCGTCGGCCAAATGGCGGATGGGACTTACGGTGAAGATGGTCTTGCACCCCATCCTCTCTATCAGCGGCTGCCACGCCCTCACGACTTCCTCCGCTGCCAGCCGTCGCCGTTCAAACTGCTGCTGCGGTATCTTGTGGCAGTTTGCCACCACGCTGCCGTGGTGGTAGAATACCCACGCGGTGCCGAATGTTATCAGCAGCAAAGGCTCTCTCTCCAAGAAGGCATGGGTCTGACCGATAGACTCGTTGCAGCGCGCTAGGCAGATGTTTGGGTCTGCGTGCGAGAAACGGCTGTGGTGCAGCCACGAGTGCCACAGCCCCTCGTGCCGTACCAACTCGTCGGCCTCCATCGGCCTGCCTGCGATGGCGCGGTTGAGGCAGGCGGCTATCGACAATGGGTTGTAGAGCGTGCCGAATGGGTTGCTCAGCGTGTCGAACCCTGCGGCCTGCAGCCTGCACCCAATCTCGTCGCTGAAACACGACCCCAGCAGCAGCAGGGGAGTGCTGTAGTCAATGCCAACCAATGGGGGCGATATGTCGACAGTCGTTGCCAGTTTCATCATTTTTGTGGGTTAGAGGTTAGGGGACATACCCCCCCGCTTCGCGGTACCCCTCTCAAGAGGGGACGGCTGACGCATCAATTTATTATCAATTTTCAATTTCTTAATATGGGTTTTACGTCAATCACACCGAGCATTTCCGACAGCAGTGGCATAAACGACCTGGCATCCACTTTCAGGAGGTTGCTCTTCATGGTCAGGAATAGGTCGTGTTCGCGATCCACTATCAGTGCCTCCAACGGCACTTTCCCCTTATGCTTCTTTGCTGTTTTCGACAGCTCCTTGCAGAGGTCGTGAGTGATGGCAGTCAGTGGAATGGTGAAGACTATCTTGCTTGTGTTCGACTCCAGCACATCGATCAGCATCGACATCTGGCTAACCTTCAGCATCGGTCTGAACTTTGTCACGGTGCCGTCGGGGTTGACTTTCGAGTTTTGTTTTACAAATCCTTTGATATACACAAAGAGGTCTTTTTGGAAATAGGACTTGAATTTCAGAAATTCGTCGCGATAGAGTGCCAGGGTATACGACCCCGTATAGTCCTCTATGGTCAGACGGCCGAACGGGTCGCCATTGTTGCGCATCACGCCCTCCGTGACTTCGGTCACGACACCGCCCAGCCTGACCTCCTTGTTGACCAGCTGCGTCATGTCGGCCATTGCCGAGCAGGGCGTGGTGGCGACAAATTTCATCTCGTACTTGAAGTTGTCCAACGGATGCCCGCTCATGTAGAGTCCTATCACTCCCAGCTCTTCGCGGCATTGCTCCACCACCGACCACGGCTCGCACTGCGGTATGGGGGGGAGGCTCTCCTGCTTGGTTTCTTCGCACATGTCGAAGAGCGACATTTGTGCGTTCTCGGCGTTCTCGCGGTTGCGCACCGCCCAGCGCATCAGTTTCTCTATGAAGGTGGGCGTGCCCTCGTTGTTGTTCTCCTTGTAGAAGTACTGGGCGCGGTGCATCTCGCCCACTCCGTCGAAGGCTCCCGCCTTCACCAGCACCTCGAGGTTCTTTCGGTTCACCGAGCGGATGTCCACCCGCTCCAGGAAGTCGAAGATGTCCTTGTATGGGCCGCCTTTCTCGCGCTCGGAGATGATGGCTTCCGATGCCGCCTCGCCCATGCCGCTGATGGCCTGTAGGCCGAAGCGTATCTGTCCTTTCTTGTTGACCGAGAAGTTCATCTCCGACTCGTTGACCGAGGGTGCCAGAATCTCCAGCCCATGCTTGCGGCAGTCGTCCATCAATTCGGTGGTGCGCTTGATGTCGCTCTGTCCGCTGGTCATCACGGCAGCCATGTATTCGGCTGGGTAGTGCGCCTTGAGGTAGGCCGTTTGGTAGGCCACCCACGAGTAGCAGGTGGCGTGCGACTTGTTGAAGGCGTAGGAGGCAAACTTCTTCCAGTCTTCCCATATCTTGTGGAGCTTGTCGTGCGGATGTCCGTTTTTCTCGCCACCTTCGTAGAATTTCACCTCCAGCTCGTTCATCTTGTCGATCTGCTTCTTGCCCATGGCCTTGCGCAGGGTGTCGCTCTGTCCGCGGGTGAATCCCGCCAGCTGGCGGCTCAGCAGCATCACCTGCTCCTGATAGACCGTGATGCCGTAGGTGTCCTTCAGGTATTTCTCCATGCAGGGGATGTCGTATTCGATGGGTTTGCGGCCCTGCTTGCGGTCGATGAAGTCGGGGATGTAGTCCATTGGACCCGGACGGTAGAGGGCGTTCATTGCAATGAGGTCCTCGAAGGCGTGGGGCTCCAGCTCGCGGAGGTATTTCTGCATGCCCGCCGACTCGAACTGGAACGTGCCCACGGTGTTGCCTTCGCAGAAAAGCTGGTAGGTCTTCTCGTCGTCCATGGGCAGGTGGTCGATGTCGACTCTCACACCGTGGTTCTTCTCAATCATGTCGATGGCGTTCTTGATGATGGAGAGGTTCTTGAGTCCCAGAAAGTCCATCTTGATTAGTCCCACCGTCTCGACCACGTGGCCGTCGTATTGGGTCACCAGCACGTCCTGCTTCGACTCCTTGTCGTATATCGTGCAGACGGGGGCAAACTTGGTCAGGTCGTCGGCCCCGATAATCACGCCGCAGGCATGTATGCCCACCTGGCGGTTGGTGTCCTCCAGCTCGGCGGCGTAGGTCAGCATGTTCTTCAGCTCCTCCTGCCCCTCGTCTTCCATGATACGCTTGAGCTCTGGCACATATTTGTAGCAGTTCACCAGGTTCACCTTGGGCGACTTGCCGTTTTCGTCCTTGACGTTGTCGGGGAAGCTCCTGTCGGGTATCATCTCCTTCAGCTTGTTGACTTCGGCCAGCGGTATCTTCTCCACCCGCCCCACGTCGGCAATGGCGCTCTTGGTGGCCATGGTGCCGTAGGTGATGATGTGGGCCACTTTCTCCTTGCCGTATTTCTCTGTAATCCAGTCGAGCACACGCCCGCGGCCCGCGTCGTCGAAGTCCACGTCGATATCGGGCAGCGAGATGCGGTCGGGATTCAGGAATCGCTCAAACAGCAGGTCGTATTTCAGCGGGTCCACGTCGGTGATCCACAGGCAGTAGGCCACCACGCTGCCTGCCGCGCTGCCACGTCCGGGTCCCACGCTCACGCCCAGCTCCTCGCGTGCGCCGCGTATATAGTCCGCCACTATCAGGAAGTAGCCCGGGAATCCCATCGTCTTGATAGTGTGCAGTTCGAATATGATGCGCTCTCGTTGTTCCTCGGTCAGGGCCTCCTTAATCTTCGACACCTCAGTCCCCTCGGGCATGTCTGGCAGATACCGTTTCCGAGCACCCTCCCACACCAGCTGCTCCAGATAGTCGGCCTCGAACTTAATGCGGTACAGCTTGTTGTAGCCGCCCAGCTTCTTGATTTTCTTCTCTGCCGCCTCGCGGTCCATCACCACTTCGTGCTTCTCGTTCTGCGTAAACTCGTCAAACAGTTCCTCCTCTGTGATGCGCTGGCGGTACTCCTCCTCGCTGCCGAACGAGGCAGGTATGTCGAACATGGGCATGATGGGGTCGCTGTCGATGCTGTATATCTCCACTTTCTCAGCCACCTCCATGGTGTTCTCGATGGCCTCGGGCAGGTCGTCGAAGATGTCTGCCATCTGCTGTGGGGTCTTCAGCCATTCCTGCTTGGTGTAGTGCAGGCGGTCGGGGTCGAAATAGTCCTTCTGTGTGGCAAGGCAGATAAGGTGGTCGTGGGCCTCGCCATGTTCCTCCTCCACGAAGTGGACGTCGTTGGTGGCGACGATTTTGATGCCGTGCTTGCGCGCCAGCTCCACCAGCACGGGGTTCACCCGCTCCTGCAGCTCGTAGGTCTCACGGTTGGCGTTGGGCTTGTCGGTCTTGTGGCGTTGCAGCTCCAGGTAGTAGTCGTCGCCAAACACCCGTTTGAACCACAGCACCGCCTGCTCCGCCTCCTCCAGCTTGCCCGCCATTATCAGCTGCGGAATCTCGCCGCCGATGCAGGCCGAGCAGACTATCAGCCCCTCGCTATACTGCTCCAACACATTGTGGTCTATTCGCGGGCGGCTGTAGTAGCCGTCGGTGTAGGCTATCGATGCCAGCTTGCAGAGGTTGTGGTAGCCCTTGTAGTTCTTGGCCAGCAGTATCAGGTGGTAGCCGCTGCTGTCCACTATGCGCTCGCGCCCCGTCTCGGGGTTGATTTCCTTCACATCCTTGTCCTTGTCGTAGAGGGTGCGGCGGGCGCAGTAGGCCTCGGTGCCGATGATGGGCTTGAATATCTGCCCTTTGAGCTGCTCAATCTGGTATTCAGCCTCTTGTTTCTCCTCCGGCGTGGCACCGTCGTTTTTCAATATGGCCTCCTGCTCCTTGATTTTATCCTTCACCTTGCCGTTCTCCTTCGCCACGGTGTCGACAAAATCCTTGATACCATACATGTTGCCATGGTCGGTCAATGCCATGGCATACATGCCGTTTTTCTTTGCCTTCTTTATCAAATCGGGTATCTTCGACATCCCGTCGAGCATCGAATAGTGCGAGTGTACGTGCAAGTGTGTAAAGTTCATCATAATATAGCAGGAATTGGATAAACAGTTCAAAATGCAAATATACACATTAATTCTGAAATAGTGCCAAAAAACTTATTCACACCCTCCATCCCAGGTCACTGACCCCTACCAGCTCCCGCCTTAAATGTCTGGTTTGTAGTGTTGATAGGTATACTTCTTCGCTAGTTGGGCAATAAACGACCGTTAATGTAGCGTTGATATACCGACCTCTCGCGGGAGTCAGGAGGGCAGAAGGTACAGGTAAATGGTAGGGGAGAGGAGCGCGACAAAAAGGTGCCTGCAATCGAAAAAAAACGTGTATATTTGCAGTTGTAAAGTAAATGGTTATTTATGAGGAAAATGGTTGTTTTCTTGCAGGTTGCATTGTTTGTGGCTTGCGTGTCGTGCAGGAGCGACAGGTGTGTCGTCAATCTCCCAGTTGCTGAAATATATCCTTCCGAACCGGATTATTCGGATTCTACGCAATGGTATATTGTGGAACGGCAGGCACCGGCGGACTTGTTCTATATCGTCTCGACGGAGACGGGTGCCTATTTCGTGAATGGCTGTCTGTGCCCCTATGCCGACACCTATATGGACAGCACGCGCCGCCTTCTGCTGGGCGAGATGATGGGGGTGGAGAGGATTCTAACATGCCCTGCTCCTTCGGAGCACCCTTCTCAAGAGGGGAAAGCCAGGCTGAACTATTATTCGCCCTACTATCGCCAATGTGTGTTGCAGACGTTTGTGTCCGAGCAGGATATGCAACGGCAGCTGCCTCTTGCCATGGACGATGTGCGGCGGGCTTTCGACTACTATCTGGCGCACCTTAACGGCGGACGGCCTTTTGTGCTGGCTGGCTTCAGCCAGGGTGGGATGGCAGTGGTGGAGCTGTTGAGGCAGATGGACTCCGCCGCCTACAGCCGCATGGTGGCGGCATACGTGATTGGCTGGCATATTACCGACGACGACCTGGCCCGCACTCCCTATATCCGTCCGGCAAAGGACAGCGCGGACGTGGGGGTGACGATATGCTACAACTCCGTGCGCGACAACTCGTGCGCCATTCCCCTAATTAGCGATGGCAACCGCATGGCCATCAATCCTGTCAACTGGCGCACCGATGCCACGCCCGCCATGCAGGTAAGCCCCATTGTCACCTCCGACAGCGGACAGCCCGACACGGTGACGGTCGTGCTCGACACGAATACGTTGCTGCTGAATGTCAGTGGTTTCGACAGCATGGAGTTTACCATTCCCTACATCGGCCGCCCCGGCAACTACCATAGCCTCGAAATCAGTCTCTACCGCCACGCCCTCCGCCGCAACGTGGCTTTGAGGACGGAGAGGTTTCTGCTCAAAACAACAAGAAAGGAGTGATTGTTTTTTTTATTGTAATTGTCTGAGAAATGAAAATAAAAGTGTAACTTTGTTGTCGGAAATATGTATGGTAGAATTCTATATATAGATGAATATCAGTTGTTAATGCTAAAAATAATGCTTTTTTGATATGATGCAACAAAAACAGATTTATCGTCAACCAACCATTAAGGTGGTGCAATTTTGCGTAGAGCAGGGGTTCGATAGCATTAATAAAGTCGAATCAAGTTCGAGAAATTTCGAAACCATTTACGAGAATACTTCTATCACTAATGATGACGGAAGCCACGATTATGGTAGATATTTTGGTGATAACTAATAAATTGATTGTGATGAAGAAGACGTTTATATTTGTTATGGCGTTAGCTATATTGACGCTGATATCGTGCCAGAAAGAGGCGCAGGAGGGGAGTGGTAAGTTCAAGGTTAAGATAGAAAGGGTTCAGACGAAGGATGGAAAGGTGTCGTTTGATATGTCAAATGGCTTTTGTTGGCAGAGTGGCGACCAAATTAAGGTGTGCAGGACGGATCCCAGTAATTCGAATAAGGTGAAAATGGGAACATACACTATTGAAGAAACGTCTGTCAGTAGCCAATCGGGTAACTATGCCATATTTAACTATTCAGAAGGGACAGATATTACAAATTCAAGTAACGGTACGGGGGATTATGTCGCTTATTATCCTGCCGGGATTAGGGGAACAGCGGCCACTCAGAGCTCAAATGCAAAGATAATACTGCCTACCGTGCAGACGGCTACGATGGACGGCAAGATGCAGGGAATGCCCATGTATGCTGTGTCGAGTAACTTAACGTTAGAGTTTGAGAATATGTGTGGAATACTCCGACTTCATCTGTCGGGCAGCGTAGGGGATGCTGTCTCAACTATCCGGATAACGACAGACAATTCCCATCCTATTGCGGGTACATTCAGCCGACAGACTACTAGCGATGGTAAACCTTATGTGATTTGGTCAAGTGTTGCGAATAACGAGGTCGGAACACCTAACGTGACGCTCAGATGTCCTACCCCTCAGGATATTAGTGGTGCTGGTAAGGATTTCTGTATTTACCTCCCGACAGGGAATTATCCCTATATGGAGATAAGAATTTGGACTGATGATGATCGTATGTGCAAGAAGGTGTTTAGAGGGGGAGATGGTACGGACGGCAGACCTGAAAATATCAATATTGCCCGTAGTTGCTACACTTCGGTCTTGTTTGAAGGGATTTCGTTCACAAGTATGGGACGAGGTGCATTTAGAATAGATACTGCTGGTACGCGAGTAATGTTTTCGCCCGGAAACCTCCAGTATGACTTGGCTAATGAGAGATACTTGTTTGCAGAACATGATTATGACTGTTTGAGCAGTGCTAACGTAAGTAACCTTGCAAACAATGGTGTGATTGATTTGTTTGGATGGGGCACAGGGAACAACCCGACAGCGAGTCCGACGGGAACTAGCTTTGTGGATTGGGGGACGAATGTGATTTATCAGGCAACAGGGAGCTGGCGCACCTTGACAAAAAACGAGTGGGTGTATCTATTAAATAGGCGTGGCGCGTCGACAATTGGCTCAGTTAAGAATGGTAGGTATGCAAAAGCTGTAGTGGGTGGTGCTCATGGCCTGATTATTTTTCCTGATGAGTATGAGCATCCTAGTGGTGTAGACATTCCAACCGGAGTAAATAGTCCTAGTAACAACACTGGTTGGACGGGAAATAGCTATAATGCGACTGATTGGGACAAAATGAGACTTGCAGGAGCAGTGTTCTTACCAGCTGCGGGTTATTATGATTATAATAATGGCGCAATCCAAGTGTTTGGTGTTGGCACATCTGGCTATTATTGGTCTAGTTCTTGGAATTCAGATAATTCTAATCCTTATTGTTTGTGGTTTGAAGCAACTGAGTTTAGTGCCTCAAGCACCCAAGAGAAAACAAGAGGTCAGAGTGTCAGACTTGTTCAAGTATATTAAGTGGAGCATGGATGTGTGGGCCTTTTTCCTTAGTCACTCATACTAAAAAACAAGAAAAATCGTTTTTGAAATAATAACAGATGGTAGTTATACGGCAAATATATGAAGCGATAACGCGTGACGGCTTTGTCGGAACCACCATACTATTGATTGATAATTATATAAATGATATACAAAATGGGAGAACAGACTTTCCTCGATTCACTCAACCAGAGCATGCTGGATTCTGCACGGCGGGTGCGCCTCTTATTGGGGCGTCCATCGTCGCGAGCTACGCGTCAGCAAGCCTTGGAGCAAGTGGCGATGCTGCAGGCGGCGAAAGAGGCTGCCCAAACCGTTGGCAGATAGACCAACTGCAAGAGCAATTCATTGAACAATGGGCAAAGGCTGCGGGACTTTGGGTAGATGATTCAGAGAGTATAATCGTCCGCAATTATGGTCCGATGATAGCGCAGGGAGCGGAAGCAAAGGTATACTACCGAGAAGGAGACACTTCGGTGGTCAAGGAACGTACTTCTATCTATTCTACTACTCAGAAAGCCCTTGATGCTATTGCCCTACACAATTATCTGTTTCCAGAAACAGCAATGAGCGTTGTTGGATTCACCCGCGATAGCGATGGGTTGTTACGCATCATTTTGACGCAGCCCTACATTCGATGTCTGCGACTTGCCACCAAGGCTGAGATTGATGTGATGGTAATGAAGATGGGCTTTCGCGATAATGGCGACGGAAATGGTGTAAATTATATTTCAGATCGGCTGGCACTCGAGGATATGCATCCAGCCAATGTGTTCATAGACGATGTCGCTGAGAGACCTACTTGCATTGATTGTATCGTGAAGTTTGTTTAATTGGTACTATTAATGAAAGTGGATTTGCGTAGGGATGAGCCCGCTTATCCATTTGTTTTCCAATTATTTCGAACTAGTGCGTTTTTGCACAGGTTGACTTTCGGTTAAAAGTTGTTAAGGTTTTCCGAAAAGATATTAATAAAAAACATCAACGTTGTATCGCTTAATATCACAAGTGATTATTTGGTTACCTGATAGCTCAACTGTTGCAAATTATGCAATAATTAAACATTACTAGT
>JAEEIS010000268.1 GCA_016281475.1 Bacteroidales bacterium | reverse complement strand
CTTCGGCATCGCTGAGCAGATTATCTTCCCCGAAATCGACATTGACAAGATCGACCGTATCCAGGGTATGGACATTACCTTTGTCACCTCTGCCAATACCGATAAGGAAGCCATGTCGCTGCTCAAGCTGTTTGGCATACCTTTTAAGAATCAACAAAAATAAGAAATAATGGCTAAAGAATCAATTAAAGCTAGAGAACGCAAAAGAGCCAAGATGGTGGCGCGCTATGCTGCCAAACGTGCTGCTTTGAAGGAAATGGTCCGCACGGGTAGCCCCGAAGAGGTGGAACAGGCTGTCATCGCCCTCCAGAAACTCCCCAAGAACGCCAACCCCATCCGCATGCACAACCGTTGCCAGTTGACGGGCCGTCCCAAGGGTTACATGCGTCAGTTCGGTATCTCCCGTATCAATTTCCGCGAGATGGCTGTCAGTGGCCTTATCCCTGGCGTTAAGAAATCCAGTTGGTAAAAATTAAAAACATTGGTAGCTTTGCAAGTTGGCAAAACCAATACTACAAAACTTAAAATCAAGAAAAAAACATGGTAACAGATCCCATCGCAGATTACTTGACCCGTATGCGCAACGCCATTGCAGCCAAGCATAGAGTCGTCGAAATTCCTGCATCCAATTTGAAGAAAGAGATTACCAAGATCTTGTTCGAAAAAGGTTATATCCTGAACTATAAGTTCGAGAACGAAGGTTCGCATAACCAGAGTATCAAGATTGCGCTGAAATATCATCCTGTGACGAAGATTTCGGCCATTTCCGAACTCAAGCGCGTCAGCAGCCCCGGTCTGCGTCGCTATGTCTCCGTTGACGAGATGCCCCGCGTCCTCAATGGTCTTGGCATCGCCATCATTTCTACTTCCAAGGGTCTTATGACCGACAAGGAAGCCCGCACGCTGAATGTTGGTGGCGAAGTTATTTGTTATATCAGTTAATAGGAAGGAGAATAAGAAATGTCAAGAATAGGTAAATTGCCCATCCACCTGCCCGCAGGTGTCGAAGTTAAGGTATCTCCTGAGAATGTCATCACCGTCAAAGGACCCAAGGGTGAGCTCACCCAGCAGGTCAACCCCGCCATCACCATGAAAATGGAGGACGGCACACTCACCTTTGAGCGTCCCTCCGACAGCAAGGAGCACAAGGCCATGCACGGTCTCTATCGTGCGCTTGTCGCCAATATGGTGAAAGGTGTTTCCGAGGGTTTCAAATGCGTTCAGGAAGTTATTGGTGTGGGTTACAAGGTTCAGGCCAATGGCAACGTGATGGAGATGGACCTGGGTTACAGCCACAAGATCTTCTTCGAGCTGGCTCCCGAAATCCATGTCGAGACCGTCACCGAGAAAGGTAAGAACCCCATCATCACGATGACCTGCTGCGACAAGCAGATTCTGGGTCAGGCCGCGGCAAAGATTCGTTCCCTTCGCAAGCCTGAGCCTTACAAGGGCAAGGGTATCCGCTTCCAGGGTGAAGAAGTTCGTAAGAAAGCTGGTAAGGCTGCTGCTAAATAAAAATAATTAGAACGCCAAAGAATAATAATATCATGGCAACAAAAAAAGATATAAGAAGAACAAAAATCAAGTACCGCATCCGTCATAAGATTAGTGGTACTGCTGAAAAACCGCGTCTGTCTGTGTTCAGAAGCAATAAGGAAATTTATGCACAGGTTATTGACGACGAGAAAGGTGTGACACTGACCGCAGCTTCCTCCTTGGAGAAAGGTGTCGAAAAGAGTGGAACAAAGACCGAAATGGCCGCCAAGGTCGGCAAACTTTTAGCTGAGCGCGCTATTGCCGCCGGCATCAATACTGTGGTTTTCGACCGCAATGGTTACCTTTACCACGGTCGTGTTAAATCGTTGGCCGATGGTGCCAGAGAAGGTGGATTAAAATTCTAATAAGTCATGGCAGAAGTAAACGTTAAAAGAGTTAAATCGAGCGAAATCGAGTTTAAGGATCGTCTGGTTGCGATCAATCGTGTAACCAAGGTTACCAAGGGTGGTAGAACATTCACCTTTGCTGCCATCGTCGTTATTGGAAACGAAAACGGTGTTGTGGGTTATGGCTTGGGTAAGGCCAAGGAGGTGCAGGCTGCCATCCAGAAGGGTGTCGACGATGCCAAGAAGAACCTCATCAAGGTCCCCGTCATGAAAGGCACCATTCCCCACGAGCAGTGTGGTAAGTACAGCGGCGCCCGCGTCTTCCTGAAACCCGCTGCCCCCGGTACCGGTGTTATCGCTGGCGGTGCCATGCGTGCCGTGCTTGAAAGCGTCGGTGTGAAGGACGTGCTTGCCAAGAGCAAGGGCTCTTCCAACCCCCACAGCGTGGTGAAGGCCACCATCAATGCTCTCCTGCAGATGAAGGATCCCTGCATGGTTGCCGAACTTCGTGGCATCACCCTTGATAAAGTGTTTAACGGTTAATCATAGGAGAATAGAATCATGGCAGAAAAGACTTTGAAGATTAAGCAGGTGAGAAGTGTCATCGGACATCCTGCCCGTCAGAAGAGGACTATGGAGTCTCTTGGCTTGAGAAAAATCAACCATGAGCGCACTGTGGTCGCCACTCCGCAGGTTCTCGGTATGATCGAGAAAGTGAAACACTTAATCACCGTTGAGGAAATTTAATTGTTAGATTCATTCCCGTGGGAGTGTAACAAGCTCCTAGGAGAATAAAAAATAGAATAGATATGAGTTTAAGCAATCTCAAACCCGCAGAAGGTTCTATCAAGCATTCAAAACGTGTCGGTCGTGGTGCAGGCTCTGGCAAGGGCGGTACCTCCACCCGCGGTAACAAAGGTGCAAAGGCTCGTTCGGGTTATCACCAGAAGGTCGGTTTTGAAGGTGGTCAGATGCCCATCTATCGCCGTCTGCCCAAATTCGGTTTCAAGAACATCAACCGCGTCGAGTACGTCGGCATCAACATCGATACCCTCAACGCTCTCGCCGAAGCCAAGAACATCACCGATTTCAATGTCGACGTGTTCAAGCAGAACGGTCTCATCTCTGGCAAGGATCTCATCAAGATTCTCGGTCGTGGTGAACTCAACAAGGCCATCAACGTCACTGCCCATGCCTTCTCGGCATCTGCCAGACAGGCTATCGAGGCCAAGGGCGGCGTGGCTACAGTAATTGAATAAAGGAAAGCTTTTTGAAGTTGATGGAGCACGAAATCCTCCATCAACTTCAATGCTATGTCAACTTCGAAACGACAAAACTAAAGACTAATGAAGAGATTTATACAGACAATCAAAAACATCTGGTCGATTGAAGACCTGCGGAAACGAATCCTCTACACCCTTGGGTTGGTGCTTGTCTACCGCATCGGTTGCTATATCGTCCTGCCTGGTGTTGACCCCACACAACTGCAGAATTTGCAAAATCAGGGTTCCGATGGTCTGATGGGTCTGTTGAACATGTTCTCCGGTGGTGCCTTCTCCAACGCCTCCATCTTTGCCCTGGGTATCATGCCCTACATCACTGCATCCATCGTGATACAGCTGTTCGTCATGGTCATCCCCTATTTCCAGAAGATGCAGCGCGACGGTGAAAACGGCCGCAGAAAAATGAATCAGATTACCCGTCTGCTCACTGTGGCTATCACCGGTTTTCAGGCTCCTGCCTACATCACCAACATGATGTACCAGCTGGGTGCCTCCTCCACCGCCATCTATCCTTTCGACGGCTCCTCCCCCTCGTGGACGTTCTGGGCCTCCAGCATCATCATCCTGATCGCCGGTACCCTCTTCGTCATGTGGCTCGGCGAGCGCATCACCGAGAAAGGTGTCGGCAACGGTATCTCCCTGTTGATTATGATCGGTATCATCGCCCGTCTGCCTTTCGCCCTCTTCGGTGAGTTCGTCTCCCGTCTCTCCGAGGCCGGTGGCGGTCTGGTCATGTTCCTCATCGAAATCATTGTCCTCTTGGCTGTCATCCTCTTGGTCATCTTGCTGGTGCAGGGCACTCGCCGCATCCCCGTGCAATATGCCAAGCGCATTGTCGGCAACAAGCAGTATGGTGGTGTCCGTCAGTACATCCCCATCAAGGTCAATGCTGCCGGTGTCATGCCTATCATCTTCGCACAGGCCATCATGTTCATCCCCATCACCGTTATGGGTTTCAGCGGTAACTCCGACTCCAAGTTCTGGATGGCGTTCACCGACTTCAACGGATTCTGGTACAACCTCGTCTTCTTCATCCTGGTGGTTCTCTTCACCTATTTCTACACAGCCATCGCCATCAACCCCAACCAGATGGCCGACGACATGAAGAAGAATGGCGGCTTCATCCCCGGTGTCAAGCCTGGCAAGAAGACCGCGGAGTATCTTGAGAACATCCTCTCCAAGATCACCCTCCCCGGCTCTATCTTCCTCGCCATTGTTGCCATCCTGCCCGCCATCATCCGTCTGTTTGGCGTCAACACCCAGTTCGCACAATTTTACGGTGGCACCTCCCTGCTGATTCTTGTCGGCGTCATCCTCGACACCCTCCAGCAGATCGAGAGCCACTTACTCATGCGCCACTACGACGGTCTCACCAAGACCGGCCGTATCAAAGGTCGTACCTCCATGTCTATACAGGCATAAAAACACAAACTGAATGATTCTTTTAAAGACACAAGAAGAAATAGAACTGATTCGTGACAGTGCCCGCCTCTTGGGAGAAACTCTCGCAGAGGTGGGTCGCCACATCCGTCCGGGTGTCACCACTGCCTTCCTTGACAACATCGGCGAGCAGTTCATCCGCGACCACGGCGGCATTCCTCTGTGCAAAGGGTTCGAGGGCTTCCCCGCGGCCTTCTGCATCTCGGTCAACGACGTCGTCGTCCACGGCATCCCCAGCAACAATGTCTTCATCAACGAGGGCGACAACGTCTCCCTCGACTGTGTCATCGAGTTTAACGGATACGTCAGCGATTCGGCCTACACCTTCACCTGCGGTGAATGCTCCCCCGAAGTCCAGCGTCTCCTTAAAGTCACAAAAGAAGCACTCTATATCGGACTCGAAAAATGCAAGGCGGGCAACCGCGTCGGCGACATCGGCCACGCCGTACAGCAACACTGCGAGAAAAACGGCTACTCCGTCGTCCGCGAGCTCTGTGGCCACGGCGTGGGCTTCAAGATGCACGAAAGCCCCAACGTCCCCAACTACGGGGTGCAGGGCACCGGGCCCCTCCTCAAGGAAGGCATGGTCATCGCCGTCGAACCCATGGTCTGCATGGGCTCCAAGAACGTCAAGTTCTCCAAGGAAGACGGCTGGACCTGCCGCACCAAGGACGGCAAGCCCGCCGCCCACTTCGAGCACACTGTCGCCATTGGCAAAAACGGTCCCGACATCCTAACCACATTCGATTTCATTGAAAACAAATAAAAGCACGATAAGTACATGGCAAAACAGGCATCCATACAGTTGGACGGAACAGTCATCGAATCACTGGGCAACGCAATGTTCCGAGTTGAGTTGGAGAACGGGCACCAGATCATAGCCCATATCTCCGGCAAGATGCGCATGCATTACATCAAGATTCTCCCCGGCGACAAAGTCTCCATCGAGATGTCGCCCTACGATTTGACCAAAGGCCGTATCACTTATCGCCACAAATAGGCGCATGAGAGTCGAATGTAAACAAGAACAACAGATAAATAAGATAAACAAATGAAAGTAAGAGTTTCTGTAAAAAAGAGATCCCCCGAGTGCAAGGTGGTTCGCCGCCACGGGGTCGTCTATGTAATCAACAAGAAGAATCCTAAGTTCAAACAAAGACAAGGATGATTAACTAACAAAAAAGTATAAAAAGAATCTATGGCAAGAATTGCAGGTATTGACTTACCCAAAAACAAGAGAGG
>JAEEIS010000267.1 GCA_016281475.1 Bacteroidales bacterium | reverse complement strand
ATGTGCCGTTTGCACGTTATCCTATTAACCCCGCATCGCGTTAAATTCACATCTGGTGGGCTCTAAAAATAGGATTAAACGAAATCCCCTACGGGGAATAACTATTGCTAATCAATGCGTTTCTATTGAACGAAAAGCCCTGACGGGCTATTCTAGAGGTTGCCATCTCAATATTGTAGCGTACCTTTGGCACGCTTCATTATCCTATACCCTCCATACACTTGATGGGAGTTGCTCCCGTGCGGTCGCGACCCCATCAGTGTGGGGTTAATAGGATAGCGTACTTTCAGTACGCAAGTCCCACATTGCGTTTAGTTCACATTCGGCAGGCTCTAAAAATAGGATTAAACGAAATCCCCTACGGGGAATAATATTGTTAATCAATGCGTTTCTATTGAACGAAAAGCCCTGACGGGCTATTTTAGAGGTTGCCATCTCAATATTGTAGCGTACCTTTGGCACGCTTCATTATCCTATATCCACCCATACACTTGATGGGAGTTGTTCCCGTGAGGTCGCGACCCCATCAGTGTGGGGTTAATAGGATAGCGTACTTTCAGTACGCAATCCCCAAATTGCGTTAAACCCAAATCGGTCATTAGGCCGACTTTTATATTCTTTCTCGATTTTTTTAGGTCTGTTTATGCCATATCGGCATTTCTTTCGGCATCTTGTCCACATCGCTGTTTCGCCGTAGCCCGCTACGCCTTCGCCAGCGATGCGGACAATCTGCTCGAAACAAATGCTAATCTGGCATAAACCCTAATGACCGATTTGGGTTAAATTCACATCTGGCAGGCTCTAAAAATAGGATTAAACGAAATCCCCTACGGGGAATGAATATTGTTAATCAATGCGTTTCTATTGAACGAAAAGCCCTGACGGGCTATTTTAGAGGTTGCCATCTCAATATTGTTGTTCGTGTAGTTCGCATTTGTCAAAAATAAATATTGGATGGTTGGGGATGAATACTATTTGAAAAAAAAGCGACATTTTCCGTCAAAAAAAGTTATTATTTAGGAAAATTTTGTATATTTGCACCGCATAAACCAAAAAGAAACTAACAGCTCATTGTTCACAATGGACTGGTTAGAAGTGCATTAATTAGTGAATAAATGATATTGAATTATTGACAAAAATATAAAAACATGAAGAAACTACTATTCTTTCTTTCATGCATCGCAGTAATGGCTATTGCAAATAGCGTGGGGGCGCAATGCGCCGGAAACACGCCACAATGCCAGATACTGGTTGAGATGCACGACAGCTTCGGCGACGGTTGGAACGAAGGCCAACTGTATGTCTACCAAGGCACCACATTGAGGGGCACGGTAACTCTCAATAGTGGTTCGAACGGCGAGAGTACGGTACCGGTCTGTTCCGACTCGGTAACGTTTATCTGGTCGTCGGGCTACTACGATGGGGAAGTCTCCTTTGCGGTGACCGACGAAAACGGCGACACGCTGCTGTATGTGCCGGATGCTTCCGACTACTCCACGGGCGACACGATGGGTGTGGTGATGAACCAGTGCGTCACCTGTCCGCGTCCGAGCGGCCTGCATCTGGTGTCGCGAACCCACAACATGCTGTCGCTGGCATGGAACACCAGCGGAAACAGCACCTCGTGGCAGGTGGAGTATGGCGCAGCGGGCTTTACGCCTGGCAGCGGCACTACGCTCACCGTGACCACACCGGCGGTGACGCTGACGGGTCTGGATTCGGCACATTGGTATGATGTGTATGTGACCGCCACATGCACCAGCGAGACCAGCCCCTCCCGCATGGGGCATTTCGCCACCCTCTGTGGCGAGAGCACCTGCAACGTGACGTTCATGTTGCGCGACTACAACCACGACGGTTGGAACGGCAACGGCATATATGTCTACCAACGGGGCTCGTTGATGGACTTTGTGACGATGACCGACGGCTATTACGACTCGGTGGCTCTGCCGCTGTGCCACGACAGCCTGACACTGGTGTGGCATCAAGTGGGCGAGGACAATGAGAGCCAGTTTATGATATACGACCTCAGCCACCACCTCTTGGCGGAAGGCGAGGGATGGGACCTCTACGACGGCGACACGCTCGCCTCAGTGATGAACAACTGCAACGCCTGCCCTTATCCCGCATGGGCAGATGTAACCAATATCGACACCTCGCACGCCACCGTCACGTGGTCGCTGACTGGTGCGAACAACTATATATTGAAACTTTATTATAATTGGGATTCCTTATTAACTACGGTGACAACCACCGATACCTTCTACACCTTCACCTCCCTCATGCACAACAGCGACTACAGGGTGGAGGTGGCATCGCTGTGCGGCACCGACACCAGCGGCTGGAACGAAGTATGGTTCAGCACCAATGCCGTGTGGATGCCCATCATCTATGTCTCATCCACAGGCAGCGGCGAGTATACGGGACGCAGCTGGAGCAACGCCATGGCTTCGTTAAACGATGCCTGCAATCTGGCCTCCACGCTCTACTGGCAATATGGCACGGCTCCCGAGGTGTGGGTGGCACAGGGCGAATACTCATCCACCATCTACCTTTATCCCGGCATGCACGTCTATGGCGGCCTGGTGGGCAACGAGCCTGCGACCTACGATATGTCGCTGCGCGACCTGGCGGCCCATCCCACGGTGATTGCCCCGCAATACAACAACGGCATCTATCAGTATAATGAAGCAACGGACAGCACGGCCTGCTGGGCCGACGGCTTCACCTTTACAGGCATGGTCTACACCGTGGCCAACCTGAGACAATACGGTGCCTTGCGAAACTGCATCATCACCAACAACGCAGTATCGTCCAGCTATATGCTGTCTATCGACTGCTCCAGTGCTCCCGACAATTCGTGGGTGTCGTTGGAGAACTGCTCGATAGTGGACAACTCCAACACCTCGTCGTATGGCTCGGAGATGATACGCATGACCAACGCCCGTGCCGAGAACTGCCTTATCGCCCGCAACACGGTGCGCTACAATGTGGTGACGCTGCGCGACAGCAGTGTGCTGAGCCATTGCGACGTGGTTGGCAACGCCTCCAACTACAGCGGCTATGCGGCAGTGAGCGGTAGCTCGTACAGCACAGGCTACACCAGCCGTCTGGAGAACAGCATTGTATGGGGCAACACCTATTCTTATAATAACACCCACCTCAGCTCTCAGGTCAGCGGACTGCTGACAGGCTATCATTCGGCTGTGGAAGGCGGCATCACCGGCACCGGCAACATCAACCTCGATGCCCAGAATATCGGCTCGGTGGCAAACGCCAACTACCCCAGGTTTGTGGCTCCTCCCACCAACTTGCAGCTCAACGGCGGCTCGGCCTGTATCGATGCCGCAGTGGGCACCCCTGCAACGACTAAAGACATCGAGGGCAATCCCCGCGTCTATGGCTCGGCAGCTGACATCGGATGCTATGAGTACCAGGGCGTCGACATCTGCGGCTCGGTAGTCTATGCCCAGGTCAACGAGGTGACGAGCTTTTCGGCCCGCGTGGTCTGGGACGCCTCCTATCCCTCCTACAATCTATATTATAAAGAACAATCAGCTTCCACATGGGATTCGATGACGGTGAATGCCTCCACCAACTCCTATATGGACAGCGCGATGGGCATGATGCTGTGCAGTGTGCGACTCACGGGCCTGACTGGTCTGACTAACTACGACGTGCGTCTCCGCAGCGTCTGCACCGGCAGCGTGAGCGACGACTACAATCTGACTTTCATGACCGGATGCCCCGACGTGGTAGGTTATGTGCTTGTGGGAGACAGCACGGCTGGCATCAACAACGAGGGCAACTACTTCCCCACTCAGACCTACTACAACTACTCGGCCACACAGCAGATATACTTGGCCTCAGAACTAGGCGGTGCCACCACTATCACCCAACTTGATTTCTTCTACACCTATTCCAGTTCCACCAACCGTCGGCTGAAGGTCTACCTCGGACACACCTCCATGAGCGCCTTCGGCAGCGTCGCCGATGTGATACCCATGAGCCAGCTGACCCTGGTGTACGACGACTACTACACCTTCAGCAACTCGCCACGCATGAACAGCATCGTGCTGACCACCCCGTTCACCTATAACGGTACGGACAACCTGGTGGTGGCAGTGATTGACTCGACAGGCTCCTGGCAGTACAGCGCCAATAAGTTCCTCACCTTCTCGGCGCCTAACCGTTCCCTCTATTACTATCGGGACGGCAGCCCGGTGAATTTCGGCAACGTCACCTTCAATATGGGTTCGTACTGCAATGTGCTGCACATGCCGGGCGAGTGCGACTTGAACGCCTGTGCCACCCCCGTGTTCGACGTGGTGGCCGGGGTGACCGATGCCACAATCGACTGGGCGGCCAGCGGCACGGCTGAGATGCAGTACCGTCTCGCAGGTGCCACTGACTATACGGCCGTGACCCTCGGCAGCGGCACCACCATGCTGACCGGACTCTCCCCCGTCACCAACTACGAAGTGCGGATGCGCAACATCTGCGGCGCAGGCGACACCAGTCGCTGGACCACCCGCACCTTCAGAACCCTTCCCCCCAACGTGAGCCGCCTCTATGTCAAGCCGACGGCCTGTGGCAACGGCGACGGCACCAGCTGGGCCAATGCTATGGACAACATCGATGAGGCCCTACAGATGGCCGACCTCTGCTACTCCTCCTACGGCACCCTGTGCGACATCTGGGTGGCGGAAGGCACCTACCATGGCGACACCACCCGTACCTACGCCTTCGGCCTAGTGCCGGGCGTGCGTGTGTATGGCGGCTTTGTGGGCAACGAGCCTGAGACCTACAATTTGAGCCAGCGCAACCTCGCCACCCACCGCACCGTCCTCGACGGTCGTGGCCAACGGCAGGTGGCGAACCTCAACACAAGCACCCTGCGTCAGCGCAACGCCGTGCTCAACGGTGTGACCATTGAGAACGGCTCCCACAGCAGCTATGGTGGCGGCGTGTACGCCTACCGTCTGGACTTGGAACACTGCATTGTGCGCAACAACGTCACCACAGGCTACTATGGCGGCGGTGCCTATATACAATATGGTAATATTACCAACTGCCTCTTCTGCGGCAACAGCTGCTCTGCCTATGGCGGCGGACTGTATGCCTACTACACCAACATCGACCATTGCGACATCGTGAACAACTCGGCCACCTATCCGGCAGGACTGTACTGTGGCGGTGGCAGCAGCTCCTACACACTCAGCAACACCATCGTCTGGGGCAATCGCCGTACCAATGGTGGCGAAGACTACGTCAACACCTCCTCTCTAACCGTCACCCATTGTGCGGCCGACTCATATCTGGGCACCGACAGCACCGTGCTCCTGCTCGCACATGCCAACATGGGCGACGACGACAGCCTGCATGTGCGCTTCGCCAGCCCCGACGACCACGACTACCGCCTGATGGAGGGCTCGGCCTGTATCGACATGGGCTCAGCCACTTCCGCCAGCAGCTACGACCTGAACGGCACCGTCCGTCCCTACGGCACCGCTCCCGACATGGGCTGCTACGAGTACCACGGCGAGCGTTTCTGCATACGTCCCACGCAGGTGACAGTGAGTGAAGTGACCGCCTTCTCGGCCATGGTCAGCTGGACGGGCGACCGCGACACGGTGGTGCTGGAATATGCCCTTGCGGCCGACTCGCAGTGGACTGCTATCACCGTGGTGGGCCATGAGCAGACGCTTATGCCTTTGGCTTTCGACGCGTCCTACCTCCTACGACTCAAGAGCGTCTGCGGAAGTGAGTATAGCATCTACACCGACATCCTGTCGTTCCATACCGCCTGCGGCGCGGGTGGGCACGGTGTTATGCTTGGCGACCCAGACAACTATCTCACCACCAATGGCGGCAATCTTCCTTTGAACATCTATTACAATTATAGCTACACCCAATCGTTGGTGGATGCCTCCGAGATAGGTGGTGCGACGACTATCGACACGCTCTATTGGCAGTATTATTACAGTTCGCCTTGTACCCGTTCGATACAGATATACCTCGGCGAAACTACCAAGACGGAGTTTGCCTCAAACAGCGACATGGTGCCCGGAAACACCCTGACAGAGGTGTTTGCAGGTTCGGTAACATTCAACAACGACAACACTTGGCTCGCCATCCCGCTACAGACACCATTCAGCTACAGCGGTGCACAGAATCTGGTCATTGCCGTTGTCGACAATACGGGCAGCTGGACTTCTCCGAGCAACCGTTTTGCCACACATGCAACAGACGGTTACAAGTCCTTATATATCGCTTCTGATGGCACCCATTACACCGTTGGAGGCAATTACTCGTTTTCAATGGCGACCTACCGACCCAATATGCGTATCCCCTCTACTTGTGAGGCAACCACCTGTCCACAACCTAGCGTAATGGCGGTGAACATAACACCCTCTTCTGCCACCTACCGCACGCTCTCTATGGGCCCACTGCAAATGCAGTACCGCAGGATGGACAGCGACAATTATATCGAAATAATACCAGCCGACACGGTGACCATCACCGGCCTGTTGCAGAACACGCAGTACGAGCTGCGTGCAAGGACTATCTGCACGACGGGAGACACTTCCGCATGGCGTACTGTCCGGTTCACCACCCAGCTACAGGAGACCGACCGCCTATATGTGAAGGTTGGCGGTGCTGGAGCAGGAAATGGCACCTCATGGGAGAATGCCACAGCCGATTTCAACTGGGCATTAAACACTGCCGCCGCCATTCATCAAGCATTCAATATCCGCCCGCAAGTGTGGGTAGCCGAAGGCACCTACTACGGCGACGTCACTGCCGCCAACGCCTTCACCATGCTACCGGGTGTGGACGTCTACGGCGGATTCTATGGCAACGAGCCTGCCACCTTCGACCTCGCGGCACGCGACATCCAGTCGCATCCCACCATCCTCGACGGTCAGGACGCACGCCGTGTGCTCTACCAAACCTCCAGCCTGTCGGGCGACAGCATCATCTGGGACGGCTTCCACATCACCCGCGGACGCCTGACCAACGAGTCGGGCGCCGGCGCGTACCTCCGTCAGGGCGGCATCCTTGCCAACAGCACCATCACCCAGTGTCGGACCGGCAACAGCGGTGGCGGTGTGTTCAACTACTATGGTAAGCTGCGCAACTGTCTCGTCACGGCCGACAGCGCCGAATATGGCGGCGGAGTGTACAACTACGGAACCGTGCAAAACTGTGCTATTACGGCCAACCAAGCCTACTACTATGGCGGCCTCTACAGCGAGGGCAACACATACAATACACTCATTGCCAACAACACCGCAAGCTATCACGGCGGTATATGCCACTCGGGTACCGTCTTGGCCAACTGCCATGTGGTAGCCAACCGCACCCTCAACTCCACGACGCTCAATTACATCTCATACGGAAACATCTACAACACCATCTTCTGGGGCAACCGCTATGCCAACGACACCACGCCGCGGCAGCAGGCATACGTCAACGCCACCTGCACCCGTTGCGCCTTCGAGGCGATGTATCCCACCGGAGGAACCACGACAGAATGCATCATCCTCAGTTCACAAAACGTGGGCGACCTCACCAGTCCCAAGTTCGTGCAGCCCGCCGCAGGTGCCGGCATCGACTATGCCGCCACCGCCGACTGGACGCTGCAGGAAGGCTCTATACTCATCGACCGCGGCCACATGGACAGCACCCTCCTCCTGCCCGCCACTGACCTGGCTGGCAACAGCCGTGTGCAGAACGGCAGGGTCGACATCGGATGCTACGAATCCTCCAGCCTCGGCCTGATACTGCCCGAATACACGAGCGGCATCATCTACGTCACTTCCACAGGCGCAGGCCTGCAGGACGGCACCTCATGGGCCAATGCCATGAGCGACATCAACACCGCCATACTCTACTCGTCACTCTGCGGCCATCCGCAGGTATGGGTGGCAGAAGGCACCTACTACGGCGACGTCACTGCCGACAACGCCTTCACCATGATGGGCGGAGCGCACGTCTACGGAGGCTTCCAAGGCACCGAGCCCGCCACCTTCGACCTCGCGGCACGCGAAATCCAGGCGCACCCCACCATCCTCGACGGTCAGGGCGTGCGTCGTGTGCTATACCAGCCCGCCGCACTCACCAACGACAGCTCCCTCTGGGACGGCTTCACCCTCACTGGCGGACAGGCGGGTTCCGACTATGGCGGCGGCGCCTATCTGCGCCAAGGCGGCATCCTGGCCAACAGCACCGTGACCCAATGCCGAGCCTACTATGCCGGCGGTGTCTACAACCAGTACGGCACGCTGCGAGGCTGCACCATCACAGCCGACAGCGCCTCATACTATGGCGGTATATACAACAACGGCACCATCCACCGCTGCCGCATCACAGCCAACCAAGCCTACTACTATGGTGGACTGTACAGCAACAACGGAACCCTATCAAACTGCCTGATAGCCAACAATACCGCATACAACTACAGCGGCATATACATCAGCAACTGCACCCTATACAACTGTCACATAGTCGCCAACAACAGCACCGGCTCCGCATCTCTCAACTACTGCGGATCGTACTGCAACATCTACAACACCCTCTTCTGGGGCAACCGTAGCGAATACAACCCCACCTCGCTAGAGCAGGCAGTCTCGTCAGGCAGCTCCAACTTTTTCAACTGCGCCTTCGAATCCGAGCTGCCTGCCTACCAGCACAGCAGCGAATGCTTCATCCTCAGCACCGCCAACACAGGAACCATCACCAGTCCCATGTTCACCCAGCCCGCAATCGGAACAGGCCACGAATATGCCACCACTGCCGACTGGACGCTGCAGGAAGGCTCCATACTCATCGACCGCGGCTCGAACGACAGCACTCTATACACCAGTCCAACCTACGGCACCGCCACCGACCTTGTAGGCAACCCCCGCCTACAGAATGGCCGTAGCGACATCGGCTGCTACGAGTCGCCCTACAGCGGCATCACCCTGCCCACCTATCCCGACAGCATAGTCTACGTCACCGCCACCGGTGCGGGCCTGCGCGACGGCACCTCATGGAGCAACGCCATGAGCGACATCAACGTCGCCCTCATCTATGCCACCCTTGGCGGATGCTCGCGCATCTGGGTGGCGGAAGGCACCTACACGGGCGACACCGCCTCATCGGGAGCATTCTCACTACGCGAAGGCGTGAACATGTATGGCGGCTTCGTGGGCAACGAGCCCCCGACCTACGACCTCGCCCTTCGCGACCTGGCTGCACACCCCACCATCCTCGACGGACAGCACGCCAACCGTGTGCTGAACCAATCGGGCAGCTACTCCACCCCCACCGTCGTTGACGGCTTCATCATCCAGAACGGACTGGTGACAAACCAGTCAGGAGCGGGCGTAATGCTCCGCCAAGGCGGACGGCTGCGCAACTGCACCATTCAGAACAACATCATGCTGGTCAACAACACCTATAGCTACTACGGCATCGGTGTCAACGCGACCGGAACATCAGTCTCTGACACCGTCCTAGACCATTGCGTGATACGCAACAACGGTTATCAAAACCTGATTCCGAGCAACTACACTGCATACGTGTACGGCGGTGGTTTATATCTAAGCGATGCCACCATCACCAACTGCGAAGTGTACGGCAACAACAGCTACTACTACGGCGGCATCTATGCCAGTTCCTGCCATATCTACAACACCGCGGTAAGCCACAACCAGGCGTACAATTATGCTGGTGTGTATATATACTATTCCAGCATGTACAACTGCGTGGTAGCCAACAACACCGCCTCAAACTACCAAGGTGGCGTATACGGCAACTACTCCTCGTCCATTTACAACTCCATCATCTGGGGCAACAAGGTGAACTACCTTGCCAGCAATATGGACGGCACACTCAATATCTACAACGTGGCGATAGAGGGCGGCTATAGTAGTGGTACCAACATCTTAGAACTTGCCCCCACCAATGACGGCACCAACGGGACGGACAACTACGTCCGATTCCTCGACCCCGGACAACGCAACTACCGCCTGCATCCGGCATCGCACTGCGTGGACTATGGTGACAGCACCTATAACCACCTTGCCACCGATGCCGACGGCAACCCGCGTATTCTTGGCAATAACATTGACATAGGAGCCTACGAAAGCGAAGCCAGCACCACCTGCCCGTCGCCACTGAACCTACGCAGTCTGGCGATTACCGGCACAAGTGCCACCTTCGCCTGGTCGCCACAAGGCTCGGAGAGCCAGTGGTTATTCACCATCCAAAGTGCCGATGGCACACTGGACAGCAACATCACGCTAGGCGACACCACCGTGACGGTAAGCGGGCTGAGCCTGAATAGGAGCTACACCTGCTTTGTGCGGGCCAACTGTGGAAACGAATACAGCATTCGCTCGCCAAGACTGACCATCATCACCTTGTGCGACTCCTCGACACTGACACCGCTGTCAGCATTTACCACATACACACCGACGGACAGCACCATTGTATACGGCCAGCGGGTCGATTTCTCATGGTCGGCATTGCCCGAAGCCACATCATACGATTTCTATCTATGGAAAGGAAATGTAGAGCCCACAACACCGACGGTGACTGGTTTGACTACTAGCGCACTCAACAATTATCCACTGCCCGACTATACGCACGGAGCCTACTACCGATGGAAAGTGGTGGCATGGAATGAGTGTATCAACCGCACCAGCCCCACCCACATATTGCGTACCAATCCTTACCCAGACCTACATGTGACGCAGATTACAAATTCCACACCTGTTGCCAACCAGCCCATAACTATCACTTGGACTGTAAAGAACGACGGTGAGGGCAACACACCACAGGGTGAGACATGGAACGACTACATCTGGCTGTCAGGCGTGGACGGCGTAGGTGGAGGTTTCTGGTATGGCGTGGACGAAGTGTTGCTTGCAACGGTACAGAATCTCACATCACTCAATGCCGGTGAGTCGTACACCAACTCGGTTACGGTAACAATTCCTGAAGACTATATAGGCGGCTATTATCTCTTTGTGATGACCGACCTGTATGCAGTGCGCGACTTCAACTACTATGCTGAAGGTCTTACCGGACCGCCAGACCCATACACACCGTCAGTCACAGGCAACCCCTATCACTACCTTTCTGGTACCATGCGCGGTAGCCAAAGTATTTATGAGACCAACGAATCTGATAACTTCTTCTACAAGGTCATCAGCATCCTGCCTCCGCCATCACCCGACTTGGTAGTGACGCACATCTCGCACCCCACCAACGCTTTCTCGGGCAGCGACATAGCGGTGCAGTGGACTGTTGCCAACCAAGGCACTTCCCTCGCAACAGGCGGCTGGTACGACGATGTTTATATCCAAATGGGTTCGGAGCTGAACATGGCCGAGGCCCGCAGGCTGGCCCATGTGAAACATAATGGAGGCCTAGCAACCGACAGTAGCTATCAAGCTTCAGCCACGGTACACCTGCCCATTAATTATGCAGGCACCTACAACATCTTCGTCGTGACCGACATATCCGACAGTGTGTACGAGAGTATCTACGAGAACAACAACACCACGGCATCGTCACAGTCCATCGAAGTTGTGATGGCACCCCTTGCTGACCTAACAGTGACAAATGTGACCATGCCTGCCACCCTGTCGCCCCGCTGCAACTATCCCGTCAGTTGGACAGTAACGAACGCCGGTGCCGCAGCGACAGAGAAGTCACAATGGCGCGATGCCCTCTACTTGTCAACCGCACCTACATACGACGCTTCTGCCGTATTTCTGAAATACGAAAACCACTATGGGGTCATCGGCATAGACAGCAGTTATTCTGCGACATCCACCATTACTATACCCGCTACGCTGACGGGCTCGTACTACCTGATAGTGCGGACGGACTATCTAGACAGCATCTTCGAATACCTGAACGAGGACAACAACACAGGAGCCAGTACGTCGCCCTCACAAATAGTGCTGTCCGACCTAGTGGTCTCTAGCGTACAGTTTGAGAACAGCATATCGATAGGTGACACGCTACATGTACAGACCTATATTAAGAACATCGGACAAGGCACAGCCTATGGCTATTTGAATACCCGCTTTAATATAAGCGGTACCCCTGTAAGCAAAGGTGTGCAATGCAATCTGGCACCTGGCGACAGCCTCCTTGTCACCTGCCTCCTCAAACAGACTTGCATCAGCACTGCCCAAGGAGAGTTGACTATCCAAACGAACTGGGACAACCAGATATTGGAGAGCAATACCGCCAACAACACTAAAACGGTTGCATACGAAGTGAACCGTGCCGACCTGACAGCCACAACCATCAACTATGCTGACACCGGCTGGTCAGGCACACAGATGCCAGTAACCATATTGCTGAGTAATATAGGCACCTTGGCAGTGAACGACACGGTAAGTTTGGCAATGTACATCTCGAGCAGCAATACCACCTACACCGCCAACGCTGCCAACAGAGTGTTGGACAGCCGTGAGCGGATGAGTCTGACACCCGACAGCAGTATAACGCTGACAAGAACCGTCACACTGCCCAACGGCATAGAGGGGGACTACTATCTGCATCTGGTGATAGACCCCACCAACAAAATCTGCGAATCCAACGAAGGAAACAACGTAACGCATGGCAATACACTGATGCATGTGAATCTGAGTCCTTATCCCGACCTGATTGTCCGTAACCTGAATGTGCCTGACACGATGAGTGTGGGACAGACTGTGACATTCGACGTCGATATTATTAACCAAGGTATAGCGGCAGCCCAAGGTGTCCTAACAACTAAAGTGTTTATGTCGTTAAGTGGTACATGGGGCAGTGCACCCCATATTGAGGTGGCAACACTTGAACAGTCCGTGAATATCGATGTGAACGACACCCTGCCATGTGTCGTCACAGGTATCATACCGACAAATGCCAATGCAGGATTTTATTACTTCTATGCGGTAACAGACTATAATGACGCATTCTACGAGCATACTGGCGAAAGCAACAACAGGGTGCGCAGTGCCCAGGCCTTCGTGAAGTTGTACCCGCTTGACCTACAGATAGACTCTATCAGCGGTCCTGCCACGATGGATTGGGGTCAGCAGGCCACCTATACCCTGACCATTACCAACCACACAACAGTACCCACATCGGCACCACGTTGGGTTGACCGGCTCTATGTGTCGCAGGATGGGTCCATCCAGGCCAACATGGCCAACCAGGAGCAGAACCACACGACGGTACTACTGCCCGGAGAGAGCTATCAGGTGAGTTTCGAGGTGACGATACCTTTCGGCTCGCCCAGCACACTCTATCTGGTAGGCATCTGCGACTACAACAGGAGTAATCCCGACATTGACGTATCGAACAACCAGTTTGTACGGTCTATCACAATCAATGCCGTGCCCACTCCCGACTTGCAAGTCAGCGATGTGGCCATACTAGGCAACGTGGTGAGCGGCCAGCCGTTCCAGCTGGTCTATACGGTGACGAATGTAAGTGCTACACCCGTGGTCCAAGGCCACTGGGCGGACAGGGTGTCTATGTCGTATGTGGCAGCTCTCAACAGTACGAGCCAACAGCTGACGCTGACACCCAAAGAGATGTCGCTTGCCGCCGGAGAGAGCTACCGCGACACCGTAGAGGTAACAGTGCCTGTACCCAACCAAGGGTCCCGTTTCCTGCTGGTACAGACCAATGCACAGCTCAACTTCTATGAGACCGTGCAGGATAACAATGTGGTTGCCGTGCCTGTCACCATTACACTACCTCCGCCTGGCGACCTAGTGGTGTCACGCATTGTGATGCCCGACACGATGGTCAGCGGCAGAAGAGCCCAGTTCCAATGGGCAGTCGCCAACATCGGAGCCAACGATATCAGCGGCAGAGGTCTCAGCTCGCTGCTGTACCTGTCGGGCGATGACGTGTTTGACGCTAACGACCGCCTGCTGGGTCGTGCCAATGTTGAGCAAATCAGCCTGGCTTCTGGCGACTCGGTGGTGCAACAACTTACCGCCCGCATCAGCAGTGTGTCGGAAGGCAACTACTACCTGATTGCCAAGACCGACGTGCGCAATGCGTTCTACGAGGACAACGAGAACAATAACAATACAGTGTCTGTGCTCCCATTCTATGTGAAGGTGCGCGAGCTGCCATTCAACACTCCGCTTGTGGATACGCTCTACAACGGCGAGCCCAACGACTATAAACTGAATGTGGGAACCCACCGCAACGAGACGGTGCGCCTACATGTGGAGAGCGACGACTCGCTGCACGGTGCCGTCAACATGGTGTATGTCTCCCACAACCGTGTGGGCGACAACCTCAGTTATAACTTCTCGACCATCGGGCAGTATACCGCCAATCCTGAGCTCTACATTCCTTCCACCCATGCCGGTTATTACGGTGTGAGCCTCTACGGTTCGGTGCCATCCGATTCGATGCAGGTGGTGACGGTTACAGCCGACATCCTGCCCTTCGAACTGCGCAGCATCAATCCCGACGAGGGCGGCACCGGCGGCGATGTGACTATAGAGCTGAACGGGTCGCGCTTCCGTCCGGACATGAAGGTGTGGATGCTGAAGGACGGCGACACGCTGTTTGCCGACACGCTGATATACAGCAGCTACTATCAGGCTTTCGCCCGCTTCGACCTGAAGGATGCCGACACGGGCTACTACAGCATGGGCGTGCTCAACTACTGCGAAGGCGAGGCGATGTTGACCGACGTGTTCCATGTGACCGAGGAAAGCCCCGACGGGCTGGCATACCACATGGTGTTCCCCAACTCGCCACGACCCAACCGCACCATCAGTATGATGTTGGAGTTTGGCAACACCGGCAATACCGACATCGTGGCACCCGTACTGGAGGTGCAGTCGGTGGGCGGCACCTACATCTCGCTGACCGTGGACGGACTGGCCCAACAGACGACGACCCTACGCATACCGCTCAGCATCGAGGGCGAGCCGGAAGGGCTGCTACGACCAGGCAGCTACGGCACCATCACCATCTATGGCTACACGGCAGGCACACTGGTGTTCGCAATCAAACAGGTACAATAATAAATTGAAAAGTGAAAAGTAAAAATTGAAATAATAGTGAACTGTGACCTGTGAAACGAGCGCATTCGTATCACTGGTCACTGGTCACTGGTCACTAGAAATATTAGAAATATGAAACGAATATATTCAATCCTGCTTTTGCTGGCCTTCGCATGGGGTGCGCAGGCACAGCAGTTTGCCGGACCCGACAAGCATGTGGTGAGGGAGGTGGACAACTCGCAGCAGACCACGGTAGGCGTTCCCGACGGGACGGCAGACGTATGTTATATCTGGACGGCAGAGTACTCCGGCCATATTGTTGGCAGTGCCAACCAGCCGGTAATCACAGTGAACCCCACCCATGATGCCGAATATTTCAACGTTAAGCGCATCTCCCAAAACGGTGTGGAGGAGGATCAGGTGTGGGTGTTTGTGGAGGACTCTGCAGAGATTCGCTTCGTTAAGGCCAAATACGGCTGCTACAACCACGGCGACGCCATCAATACCAGCCAGTTTGAGATTGAGACCTATCCCGAAGGGCATGAGGGCGAGGTGACGGTGTCGCCCGCAGTGGCGCAGAACAGCAACGGATGGTCGAACGACGACGTGGAGCTAACCTTCACCCTGATGAAGGACGGCCACAAGTCTGAGAAGAAGATTAATGTGAAGGTCATCAACTCCGACCTAACGGCGACGCAAGGGCTGCCAGCCGAACTGCTGAACGCGGAGACGAGGTTGAAGAGCATGGACAAGGCCCGTGAGGCACTCAACGGGTTGAAGTCGACGACTGAACAGATGCAGTTCCTGAAGATGGTATCGACTTGCGGCTGGGAGGACGGCCCCGCGGCGCAGGCGAGCGCGGCGGTCTCGGTCACTCCGAAGAAGTTATGCTGTAGCGACCACACAGCCAGTTGGGCACTGCAGGTACAGTTTGGCCAGCTGACGTGGGGAGCCTCGTTCGGCTGCAGGGTGCCGTTCTACGGCATCCCCCATGTGGCTTCGGCCGACTTGGTGTGCAACTTCGGAGGCTCGGTGGCGGTAGGTCCTATTGATGGCATCCTGGCATTGAACACCAGCTGCATGCAGTTGTGCATCCCTGTCACCATTAGCCTGTTTCTGAACGGCGGCGTGGGTGTCGCACTGGGCGGCAAGCTCCTCACTGCCGACCTGCTGCTGCAGGGGTCAGTGATGGAACAGGCTTCGTGGTGCATCGGAACTGCCAATAACATCAAGATTGGTGCCACTTTGTCGGTGATAGGTGTTGTGAAATTGGCCAGCCTGGTCTCCTACAGTATTGAAAAACCCATTGCCACAGTTTCTAAAACTATTGAATTATGAAGTACAAGATATTTTTCCTCATGATGATAGCCCTGTCCGTAGCGGGCATGGCACAGACGAACCGCTTCCCACAATATAGCGAACAGTCGCAGGCGGTTACGCTCAACCTCGCCGACGACACCACATTGATACTTGTTAATGACGGGGAACACACGCTTTGCGGCAATGTGGTGTTCTACACCTTCACTGGCACCCTCGGCGGAGCGGACAGGATGATAGCCCTTTCGGGGGGCTCCCAAAACGCTAGCACCACCAACACGCCACCTGCTTTACTCTGTAGGCTGCTGCAGGCGTACCAAAGTGCCAGCGTCAGCAATATCGTGGCATTGTACCGTCCACAGGACGCAGCCTCCATCAACCAAACGCTGGCAGTGGACAGCGTAAGGCTGCCGTTCCTGGCATTTGTCAGCTCGGTTGACAGCATCGAATATCTGATGAGCTACAACGAGGATGTCTACACGGTGGTTATCACACGGTTGTACTACGATGCCGACAGCAGCATACTAATGACCTATATGATGGCACAGGTGTCGGGGCAGTGGAAGTTTGCTGCTGCCTCGCTCGGCGGGGCCATGGCTAACAACCTTGCCATCTTCCTCAACGACTATCCCCCCTCGGCACTGGTGTCGGGTAACGACCTGGACGGCGACGGCATCCCCAACGCCACCGACAACTGCCCTTGCACCGCCAATGCGAACCAAGCAGACAGCGACCATGACGGCATAGGTGACGCATGCGACAACTGCCCAGTGCGCTACAACCCCCTGCAGGAGGACACCGACGACGACGGCATAGGCGATGGCTGCGACAACTGCCCCGGCCGCTACAACCCCCTACAAGAGGATGCCGACGGCGACCATGTGGGCGACAGCTGCGACAACTGCCCCACGGTGGTCAATCCCCGACAATATGATTTCGACATGGACGGCATAGGAGACGACTGCGACCCCGACATCGACGGTGACAGCATTCTTAACGAAATGGATTCCGACCGCGACGGCGACGGAGTGCCCGACAGCGTGGACAACTGTCTTATCCACTTCAATCCCTCACAGGCCGACACCGACGGTGACGGCATAGGCGACATGTGCGACAATTGCCCGCTCCATGCCAACCCCCAACAGGAGGATAGCGACGGCGACGGCCTGGGCGACCCCTGTGACGACGACCTTGACGGCGACAATGTGCCCGACGACATAGACAACTGTCCCGACACCTTCAATCCAGACCAAGGAGACATTGACTGCGATGGCATCGGCGACGCGTGCGACCCCGATATCGACGGCGACAATGTGCCCAATGCCCAGGACAATAACCCCACGGTGTTTAATCCTGAGCAGCAATAAATTGTTTAAAGGGTTCGCTTCGCTTAAAAGGTTAAAAAGATAAAAAGGTAAGCGCACCTTTAAAACCTTAAAACCCTTAAAACCTTTAAAACTTAAAAACATGAAAAAATATATCTTAATAATTATCATGGCGGCGATGACCCTCATTTCAGTGACGGCCAATGCCCAGTCCGTGATTACTTGCGAACAGGACAGTCCTGAGTCGTGCAATCCGGGCAACGACGGTGCCGCCATCGTGAGGATGCCCTCCAGCCTCACTAGCTACACTACTGTAGAATGGACCACCCCCACAGGCGGCCACCTTACAGGCAGATATGTCACCGGATTGAAAGCGGGTGCCTACAGTGTGGTGGTGAAAGCCACGGCGTGTAACAAACCTATATATCAAGATGTGGTGATTGTGGAACGCGAGGAGGCTTGCAGCATCCATGCCTCAATATCTGTAACCACCACACCTGTTCCTTGTTCCACACCTACCGCCACGTTGACGGCCAGCGCGTCGGGCGGCACTCCGCCCTACCGTTATTCGTGGGGGAGCAATGTAAAGACTGTTGGGAGCAGCGGTGTGTACGGTGTCACCGTCACCGACTCCAACGGATATGTGGGCAGTGCCAGCGTCCGCATCGACCTCAAGAAGGAAGAGTGTTCTCAAGACCCCAACGAGCTGGACGGCCCCACGGGCTATGGAGACGAGCATTATGTAAGCATCGCTGACAGGATGCGCTACACTATTCTCTTTGAGAACGACCCTGATTTCGCAACGGCTCCCGCTTCGCGGGTGCGCGTCACCTACCCCATTCCTCCGCAGCAGAACATTGCCAGCGTGCGGTTGGCTGATTTCGGCTTCGGCAGCTTTGTGTTCAATGTGCCGAACAACACCACTTCCTACACCAGGCGACTGGATGTCTCCGACTCGCTGGGCGTGTGGGTGGATGTGACCGCCGGTATCGATATGGCGAACAACCAAATATTCTGGATATTCCAGAGTGTTGACCCTGCCACGGGTTTCGAACCTGCCAGTTCGCAGATGGGATTCCTGCTGGTGAACGATAGCCTGCACCACGGCGAGGGGTATGTGAGTTTCTCGGTCCTGCCTAAGAATAACCTCTCTTCGGGCGACACGGTGTCGGTGGATGCCACCATCGTCTTCGACGACAACACCGCCATCAGCACCAACGCGTGGAAGAACACCTTCGACGCGGTGCCTCCCACCTCGCACCTCACCGCCCAGACCACGGCCACCGACTCGATGGTGTGCAACTTCACCTTCACAGCGTCCGACGACCCGCAGGGTAGCGGCGTAGACAACGTGGAGCTGATGGTGTCTCTCAACGATGCCGTCTACACCTCGGTGGGCTACTACGCACCTACCGATACGGCGCATTACACCATGGTCGACGGCAACGTATACCGCTTTATCTCCCGCGCTACCGACAACGTAGGCAACCAGGAGGCCATCAAGACCGTCCCCGACACCGTTATCAACAATAACACCGCACCGGTCGACATCCTCCTCTCGAATGCCTCGTTTATGGAGAATGCCACTGTAGGCACGCTCGTCGGCAGCCTCTCTTCTATTGACAACGACATCACCCTACCCTTTGTATATGAGCTGGTCAGCGGCAGCGGCGACGCGAACAACGCCCTCTTCTACATCCAAGGCAACAAGCTCTACACCAACGCTTCCTATAGTTGTACGGGATTGTTCGACTACTCCGTCCGCATCCGCACCACCGACATCACGGGCCTGTCGTTCGAGAAGGAGTTTGCACTCACCTGCATACAGGAGAACTACCCCTACAGCCGTTCCTACAATCAGAACGTCTGCCAAGGCAGTCCCTATACCTTCGGCAACCGCCAGCTGACCGTCTCGGGCACCTACACCGACTCGCTGCTCACCGTCCGTGGTTGCGACAGCGTCATCACGGTGAACCTGACCGTCAACCCAATCTACAATGCCTCGCAGACCGAAAATCTCTGCACCAACCAAAGTTTCACT
>JAEEIS010000266.1 GCA_016281475.1 Bacteroidales bacterium | reverse complement strand
TCCACCGGATGGAACGAACCGTCGATGACAGTCACCTTCATGCTGTCCATCGGATAACCTGCCAGCACACCGTTCAGCATAGCCTCCTTGAAGCCCGTCTCGATAGCAGGAATATACTCTTTCGGAATATTGCCGCCCTTCACCTCGTTCACAAACTGCAGGCCCACGAAACCTTCGTCGGCAGGGCCTATCTCAAACAGAATGTCGGCAAACTTACCCTTGCCGCCAGTCTGCTTCTTGTAAATCTCGTGATGTTGGACGGTTGTAGTGATAGCCTCTTTATACGCCACCTGCGGACGGCCCTGGTTCACCTCCACCTGGAACTCTCGGCGCAGACGGTCGAGAATGATATCCAGATGCAGCTCGCCCATACCGCTGATGATAGTCTGGCCCGACACCTCGTCAGTCTTGACGCGGAACGTGGGATCCTCCTCCACCAGCTTGGTCAGCGCGTTCGTCAACTTGTCCATGTCGCCCTGGGTCAGTGGCTCCACGGCGATGCTGATCACCGGCTCGGGGAACTTCATCGACTCAAGCACGATGGGGTGCTTCTCGTCGCATAGCGTGTGGCCGGTCTTAATGTCCTTAAAGCCCACCGCGGCTCCGATGTCGCCCGCCTCGATGCGGTCCAACGGGTTCTGCTTGTTCGAGTGCATCTGCATAATGCGCGAGATACGCTCCTTCTTACCCGTGTTGGCATTATACACATACGAGCCCGACTCCAGCGAGCCGCTATACACGCGGAAGAAGCACAGCCGTCCCACATACGGGTCCGTGGCAATCTTAAACGCCAAAGCCGAGAACGGGGCCTTCACGTCTATAGGACGTGACTCCTCCTTCTCAGTCTTGGGGTTGATGCCGTCCACCTCCTTCATGTCCAGCGGGCTGGGCAGGAATGCCGCCACCGCGTCCAGCAGTGTCTGCACACCCTTGTTCTTAAAGGCCGAGCCGCACATCACCGGCACTATCTTCATCGACAGCGTCGCCTTGCGTATCTCTGCAATCACCTCGTCGGCAGTGATGCTGTCCGGGTCGTCGAAGAACTTCATCATCAGCTCCTCGTTCTCCTCGGCCACACCCTCTATCAACTTCTGGCGATACTCTGCGGCAGTCTCCTTCAAGTCCTCCGGCATGGGAATCTCCTCAAAACGCTGGCCGTTCGACGACTCGTCCCACACCAGTGCCTTGTTCGAAATCAAGTCCACCACACCCTTGTACAGGTCCTCCTGTCCGATGGGAATCTCGATGGGGATGGGGTTCGCACCCAGACGCTCCTTGATTTGGCTAATCACGCCGAAGAAATCCGCACCCGAACGGTCCATCTTGTTGATAAACGCGATGCGGGGCACACCGTATTTGTCCGCCTGGCGCCACACCGTCTCCGACTGGGGCTCCACGCCGCCCACGGCGCAGAAGATGGCTATCGCACCATCCAGCACTCGCAGCGAACGCTCCACCTCCACCGTGAAATCCACGTGGCCCGGCGTATCGATGATATTGTACTTATAGCGGTTCTCATGCCAGTCCCAATACACCGTGGTGGCGGCAGAAGTGATGGTGATACCCCTCTCCTGCTCCTGCACCATCCAGTCCATGGTGGCCGACCCCTCGTGCGTCTCTCCCAGCTTGTAGTTCTTGCCGGTATAAAAGAGTATACGCTCCGTCGTCGTCGTCTTGCCGGCGTCGATATGGGCCATTATGCCTATATTTCGTGTGTATCTAAGGTCTGACATCTATTTGCTATTAGTAAAGAAGCTTTTTTTAATGTATTCTATAATTATTAGAAACGGAAGTGCGAGAAGGCCTTGTTAGCCTCAGCCATACGGTGGATATCCTCCTTACGCTTGAAGGCGGCACCCTCTTCCTTGTAGGCGGCCTGGATTTCGGCGGCCAGTTTCAGGGCCATCGTCTTCTCACCACGCTTGCGGCTGAAGCTGATCAGGTTCTTCATGCCGATCGACTGCTTGCGCTCGGGACGAATCTCGGTAGGCACCTGGAAGGTGGCACCACCAATACGGCGGCTCTTCACCTCCACAGAGGGGGTGATGTTGGCCAGAGCCTTCTTCCACACCTCGAGACCGTCCTCTTTCGTACGGTCGCTCACCACGTCTATTGCCTCGTAGAAAATCTTATAGGCAATGGTCTTCTTACCGCCCAGCATCAAGTTGTTCACAAACTTGGTCACGAGCACGTCATTATATTTGGGATCCGGGAGGATGATACGTTTTCTGGGTTTAGCTTTTCTCATTTCTCTTTTTCGTTAACGAGCCGTTCACGACAGCTCCTAATTCTTAAAACTTAATTCTTAAAACTTACTTAGCAGCTTGTTTCGGACGCTTGGCACCATACTTCGAACGACGCTGGCGACGGCCATCCACTCCGCTGGTGTCCAATGCACCACGGATGATATGATAACGCACGCCGGGGAGGTCCTTCACACGACCGCCACGAATCATCACGATCGAGTGCTCCTGCAGGTTGTGACCCTCGCCGGGGATATAGGCGTTAACTTCCTTACCATTGGTCAGACGCACACGGGCAACCTTACGCATTGCCGAGTTAGGTTTTTTCGGGGTGGTGGTGTACACACGGGTGCAGACGCCACGACGCTGGGGGCAGCTGTCCAGAGCGGGAGATTTCGACTTATACTCCATCTGCTGACGTCCTTTGCGAACTAATTGTTGAATTGTTGGCATTTGTTGTTTTGTTGTTATGTATTTAATTACTAATATTTTCTAGCATTTTTCGGGGCATTTCTACCCTTTGAAACGGATTGCAAAATTACAACTATTTTTCCGACTGGCAAAGCACCCACCCCGACATCAAATGTTAATTAAATTTAAAATCTTTTGTAGCCGTTATAATACAGCGTATTACAAAATGTAATTTTTCTCTAACTAAGGCTTTTCAACGGGGTGTTTTCAGCCCTATTTCCACCCCTCTTCCACCCCTCCGTCAAAAAAGTTATCAACAGCTTTTCAACCGCCATCCCATCCCCTCTTATTTCTTCAAATATTGACCACCCAATGAATCCAGTTAAGATAGCACTGACGGCTCCCGCCCCCTCCCCTCTCGAGAGGGGGTACGCCGTAGGCGGGGGGGTAGGCTCTCAGAGGGTGGACAAACTTCCGGTGAATATTTGTCGCAGGCTGGAGTAGGCACCTCCTACTTCACCTCGCACTGTGCAGGCGGGCGGTAATCTGCCTGCCGCTGTGCGTCACCAGCGTCAGCAGGTAGGGTGCCGGGGGCAGGTGGCCGAAGTCCAGGCTGTACTCCCATTCGCCCACGCGCACCAGCTCCACCCGCTCGCGCCGTCCCTGC
>JAEEIS010000040.1 GCA_016281475.1 Bacteroidales bacterium | reverse complement strand
TGATTCCGAAAGGATGCCTTTTAGTCGAAAATGATGTCGTTTCTTTGCAACATCAACAAGAAAGGAAATCAAAATGACTAAAAGATTGAAAAACATGATGTTGCTGTTAGCGCTCTGCGGTATGTCCCTGACGGCAGGAGCACAGCGGGTGCTCACCTTGGATGAATGCCATCGCCTGGCGTTGGAGAATAACAAGAAAGTGAAAGTGGCCGAAGAGGAAGTCAACAAGTCGCGCTACGAGATGTATTCCTCGTATGCCAATTACCTCCCTAAGGTCTCGGCGACGGGTACTTACATGCACAACAATAAGAGTTTCCAGTTGTTGAGCGACGAAAACATGGCCACGCTTGGCAGCATCGGCACCACGGCACAGGCTGAAATCGATGCCTACCGTCAAGAGTTGCTGCAGGTGTATCAGAACGACCCGGCGGCTTTGGTTGCATGGACTTTGCTCCAACACGACCCGACGATTAATAAGATAGTTTCCGATCTGATGGGCTTGAATGTCGAGGATGCCTTGAACCAAATCGGCGAGCAGGTTTCGGATGCGTTCAAGATTGACACGAAGAATGTTTACGCAGGGATGGTCACTGTACAGCAACCGATTTTTGCGGGCGGAAAGATTGTGGCCTATAATCTGATCACGAAAGACTTGGAATCTCTCGCCGAGTCGAAGCTCGACATGCAGCAGCAGGAAGTCATCGTCACCACGGACAAGGCCTATTGGCAAATCGTATCCATCGCTAACAAGCTGAAACTGGCCGAGAGCTACACGGAATCGCTTCGCACCTTGAACTCTGATGTCGAGAAGTTGGTCGCGGCGGGTGTGTCCACCAACTCTGACCAATTGGCCGTGAAGGTGAAACTGAACGAGGCGGAAACGGCATTGCTGAAAGCACAGAACGGCTTGGCGCTTTCCAAGATGCTGCTTTGCCAGATCTGCGGCCTGCCTTTGGATTCCAATATTGCGATGGCCGATGAGAAACTTGACGACGTTTTGCTGACCAACAACAGGCCTTATTATTCGGAGAGCGACATTGAAGCCAACCGTCCTGAGCTGAAATGTCTCAGCCTAGCCAACGATATCTACGCGAAGAAGGTGTGGGTCACCCGCGCCGATTACCTGCCCACCATCGGGGCCTTCGGCAATTATGTCGTTAGCAATCCCTCGTGCTTCAATGGTTTCCAAAACGAGTTTGGCGGCATGTGGAACTTCGGTGTGATGGCCAAGATTCCGATTTTCCATTGGGGTGAGGGTTACAATAAGACCCGTATGGCCAAGGCCGAGGCGAAGATCCAGCAGTACAACTATGACGATACCAAGGAGATGATCATGCTTCAGGTGCGTCAGTGTGAGACTCAACTTTCAGAAGCCGACTCGCGCCTGAAACAAACCCAAGAAAAACTGAATGATGCCGACGAGAACCTGCGTATGGCCAATGCGGGCTTTCGCGAAGGTGTTGTGGAGTCGTCGGTGCTGAATCTGGCCCAGACCGCATGGCTGCAAGCCCATTCGGAATACATTGATGCCAAAATCGACTGCATCATGGCTGGCGTCAACCTCCGCAAGGCCGTTGGCGTGTTGAAATGATCACAATCTCGAATCTTGAATCTTGAATTTTGAATATTAAATAATCCAATATCATGTCCACAACATTAAAAGAACAAAGAATGAACACCTACCTTGCACTGGGCGTGCTGGGTGGGGTGATTGCGGTGGTTTGCATCATTGGCATTCTCACCTTCCACAAGGAAACGGAATACCTGCAAGGTCAGGCAGAGGTGACGGAATATCGCGTGTCAAGCAAGGTGCCTGGTCGTATCCTCGAATTCAAGGTGCAGGAAGGGCAGGTGGTCCGCAAGGGCGACACATTGGCTGTCCTCGAAGCACCCGAAGTTGAGGCCAAAAAGGCGCAGGCCGAGGCCGTAGAACAAGCGGCCATTGCCCAAAGCGCCAAGGCACAGCATGGTGCGCGTTCGCAGCAGATTGAAGGTGCCTACGAGATGTGGCAGAAGTCGCAGGTGGGCGTCGAGATCGCAGAGAAGTCGTTTAACCGTATCAGCAACTTGTATAAGGATGGTGTGGTGAGTGAGCAGAAATACGATGAGGTGAAGGCCCAGCGTGATGCCGCCATTGCCACCGAGAAAGCGGCCAGGTCGCAGTATAATCTTGCCCTGGCTGGCGCGCAAAAAGAGGACAAGGAGATGGCTGCCGCCCAGGTGTTGCAGGCGCAAGGTGTGGTGGCGGAAGTCAATTCCTACATCAATGAAACCGTGCTGACGGCCTACTCCGACGGCGAGGTGACGGAGATTTTCCCGCATATTGGTGAACTGGTGGGAACGGGCGCACCGATCATGAACATCGCCATGATGGACGAGCAATGGGTGACCTTCAACGTGCGTGAGGACTGTCTGAAAGACTTCAGCATCGGCACGGAGTTCGACGGGTATGTGCCTGCCATCGAAAAGGACATCAGGCTGAAGGTCAGTTATATGAAAGACCTTGGCGACTATGCCGCTTGGAAAGCCACCAAGGAAACGGGGCAATACGACCTCAAGACCTTTGAAGTGCGTGCCACACCGCTTTCAGTGTCGAATGAGGTGCGTCCGGGCATGAGTGTGGTGGTGAAAAGGGAGCATAGAAGAAAATGAACCCGAATGATGAAAACAGGAGTGCCTTGATGCGTGTGATGCGGCGTGAAGTGCTCAGGATGCTGTCGCAGCCTGTGTATGTCTTCTGCATGGTCGTCGCGCCCTTGGTGGGCTACCTCTTCTTCACGACGCTGATGGGGCAGGGGCTTCCCATGGACATCCCCATCGGGGTGGTTGATGAGGACAATACGGCCGTCACAAGGCAGGTGCTGCGCAACTTGGACGCTTTTCAGCAGTCGGAGATTGTGGAGCAATACGCCAACTTCGGCGAAGCCCGCGAGGCGATGCAGCAGGGCAAGATTTACGCCTTCTATTACATCCCGAAAGGCACTACCGAACAGGCCCTGTCGAGCAAACAGCCCAAAGTGTCGTTCTATACCAATCCGTCCTATCTGGTGGCGGCATCCTTGGAGTATCGCGACATGAAAACGATGGCCGAACTGGCTTCAGGTGCCATCGCACGTGAAACCTTGTATGCCAAAGGCTATGCCGACGATCAGGTGATGGGCGTCTTGCAACCCATCAAGATGGAGATGCATGCCATCGGCAACCCGGGGCTGAACTATTCGATTTACCTTTCGAATATCCTGCTGCCCGCCATGCTGATGCTGCTCATCTT
>JAEEIS010000265.1 GCA_016281475.1 Bacteroidales bacterium | reverse complement strand
TCTGAGAAAAAATTCGTATTTTTGCATCGTGACATAGCGGTGTTATTTTTTTGTTTTACACTGCAAAATTACTAAAAATTAGTGATTTGCACAAGCCGTTATGTCACATTTTATTAACAAAATAACTTGTCAAACTTTAGTGACTAATAGTGCGTATGTCAACAATATCTACATTGACGAGTACCAAATCTCCACTTCTTGCAGGGCAATACAAACTATATGTATGCACGCGTCGGGGTGGCACATGGCAGCCACAAGATACATTCCTTATATGGTGGGTTTGTGGCACATGTCTACGGTTTGGGCGAAAGGGAAAGCTATTCCTACGCCGTCGGAGCCGCTCTCGACCCAATCAACCCTTACATGCTGCCACATCCCTGGCCCGGGCGGCGGAGACTATTTCCGTTGGCACAACTCTCCATCCAATCCCGAACTCAATGGGCACGAGAGCGATACACACCTCGTCGTAACGCCCAACCCAAGCACTCATCTCTGCCGACCCCACGATGGCTACACTCGACAACACCGCTATCTCCCTCTCCGATGTCACCCACGATGCCGTGAGTCGCGTTTGGAATGCCGTCGGCAACGAGATTAGCCGTTCGCAGAAGCTGATTTACGATTATCCCCTCAACCGCGACTCGGTTGCCATAACCCTCACAGCCGTCAATCCCTACACCACCGAGATAACCCTCCGTCTGATTTCTGATGGCATCTACGCCCCCAGCATCATCACCCCTAACCTCAGTCAGAACAACTACTTCCAAGTGGTAGGCAATTCGTTGATAGACGGGGAGATATGGATATTCGACCGTCGAGGTGCGCAAGCGTGGCGCAGCAACGACATCCACGCCCGCTGGATGCCACCCACGAAGGCCCCCCTACCCCAGGCCACATACGTCTACACTCTCCGTTACCGCCAAGTCACCGACCCCGATGCATGGCTCAGCAAGACCGTCACCGTCACCCTCATCCGATAGTGCTGTCAACTACCGTAATAGCTCCGCAGTATCGCAACGTTCCAATTGCCCGGAATCACCCTTTTCAGCACCACCGAAAGCCGCTGTTCGAGGTTGGCGACACAGTAGCGCAGCTTAGGCCGACGGGCATCCACGATTCCTTCTACCTTTTTAGCCATAAAATCGGGCTTTAGGCCGCCTATCTCCTCCTTCTCGAACCTCTCCCTCACCTGCGCGAAAACAGGGCCGTAATCGGGGTCTTTCATCGTCGCCTCCGAATTCACCCGCACCGCCGTGAAACCCGTGGCAAAATCGCCCGGCTCCACCAGCGACACCGTGATGCCAAACCGCTTCACCTCTGCCGCCAACGCCTCCGAAAACCCCTCGATGGCAAATTTCGAGCAACTGTAGAACCCTTGGTACGGGATTCCCTCAATACCCGCTATCGAGCTGAAATTGATAATCTTGCCACTCCGCTTCCGGCGCATGTAGGGCAGCACCTTCTGGCATACGTTCACACAGCCGTAGAAGTTCGTCTCCATCTGCAGCCGGATTTCCTCCCACGAGGTCAGTTCCAGTGCGCCTCCCAGGCCCATGCCCGCGTTGTTGATAAGCACGTCGATACGTCCCTCCTTGTCGAAAATCTCTTTGGCAATCTGCTCGATGCGCTCGGTGTCGCGTATATCGCCCTGACGATAATGTATTTTGCTATGTTCCATCTCTCTACGGCAAATGCCATAGACCGTGTGCCCGTGCTCCGCCAGCCGCTCTGCAATAGCCTTGCCAAAGCCCGACGAAGCCCCTGTGACGATGATAATTTTACCCATTTTATGTCTCTTTTTTTCGACCGTAGTGTCATTTATTTCCGAGTGCAAAGATACGAATAATTATTCATTCATTGCACATTTCTCTTACATTCGTTGCGCATTCGTATCACATTCGTTATGCATCTGTCTTGCATTCGTTACACATTTGTTGTACATTTGTCTCACATTCCTCTTGCATTCGTCCCAGATTTATCTTATCTTTATTCCTGACGCGAAGCACAATTCCTATTTCCCCCTCCCACCCCTCCCCTACTCCCTCTTTTCCTTCCCCCTTCCTTTCTCATATATTCTATATTTATACTATATTTATACTATAGTTATACTATATTTATACTTCAGTTGTTAGCTCTATAATAGTATAACTAAAGAATAACTAAAGTATAAATAGCGAACAAAGGCTAAAGACAATCGGGAGTTTCGAATTCGTTCCTTTGGGTTTTTGGTCAAGTTTGGTGGGATGAGGACGGGCGGCGGAGGGATTTAGGGTGAAGGTGTGGGTGGTTGGAGGGTTTGCGAGGATTGGGTGAAATTATTTTTTGCGCTATGCAAAAAAAATGTCGTATCTTTGCAGATTAAAATTTTTGCGTGCAACAGAAGGATTCGATACGACAGAACCTAGACCAGTTCATCCGTAAGTACTACAAAAATAGGATGATAAAGGGCATTATTTATGCCCTCGCATTGTTGTTGTCACTCTTTTTGGTGATGGCGGTGCTGGAGCATTTTGGCTATTTTGGCACTACGGTTAGGGCGATTCTCTTTTGGTTCTACTTGTTGGTGGGTGTGGGTGTGCTGACTTATTATGTGTTGCTGCCTTTGGCAAAGATGTTCCGTATGGGCAAGGTTATCACGTATGAGGAGGCGGCTCAGATTATCGGCAGGCATTTCCCTGAGGTACAGGACAAATTGCTCAATCTATTGCAGTTGCAGCAGAAGGGCGATGGTTCGACCGACGACCTCCTTAGTGCTGCTATCGCACAAAAGACTGCGCAGTTGAAGCCCGTGCCTTTCCAGAACGCCATCGACATCAAGTCGAACAAAAAATATTTAAAATATGTGGCAATTCCGGTGGCGGTGATTCTGTTGCTGCTTTTGCTCTCGCCTTCGGTTATCACGGGGTCGTCGCACCGTATCGCACACTATAACACCCATTTTGAACGTCCCGCCCCATTCGCTTTTGTGATTGAGAACCAATCGTTGGAAGTGGCTCAGCAAGAGGATTTTGAGCTACGAGTTGCAGTGGAAGGCAACGCCGTTCCGAGTGAGGCATTCATCAACATTGAGGGCAATGTGTACCGCATGCAGCAGCTGGACAAGACGCACTATGGCTACCAGTTTAAGACGGTTCAACGCAGTTGCGACTTCCATTTTGAGGCGGCGGGAGTGACCTCGGCGCAGTATACGTTGACGGTGTTTCCCAAGCCCGCCGTGGTCGATTTCAGGGTGCTCCTCTCCTACCCTGCCTATACGCTCAAGCTGCAGGAGACGTTGGCTAACGAGGGTGATCTGGTTGTTCCACAAGGAACGTCGGTGAAGTGGCTCTTTCAAACAAAGGATGTCGACACGCTCTATTTCTTTGTCAATGAAGGAGTAAAGACTTTGGTGCCTGATGCCAACGGGCGGGTTTCGCTGACGATTAGGGCGATACAGGCGTTCACTTATGGTTTTGCTGCGGCCAACCGATATGCGCCGATTTCGGACACGTTGAACTATGCCGTTACCACTATTGAGGATGCTTTTCCGATGATTGCCGTGGTGGAGTTGCACGACTCGCTGGTGGACGACAGGTTGTTCTTCCACGGTCGCATAAAGGATGATTACGGCTTTTCTAAATTAGAGTTTAAATTGGTGAAAACCCATGTGCAGGATACTTCGAAGAAGGAAGTGATGGCATTCGGAATTGGGATTACGAAAGAGACGGTGCAGGAGTTTAATTATTCGACTAATCTGTCGGATGTTGAGCTCGGGCCGGGCGACAAATTGGTGTATTATTTCGAGGTGTGGGATAATGACGGCATACATGGACCCAAGTCGGCCACTTCGCAACAATTCGAATTGCAAGTGCCTACAGAAAAGGAACTTGACAACATGCTTGACCGCAATAGCAACGAGGCTCAGCAGCATGCACAACAGTCGATGTCGGAACTGAAGAAAATGCAGGAGGATATCAATGAATTGATGCGCAAGTTGGTGGACAAGAAGGAGTTTGACTGGCAGGACAAGAAGGACCTGCAGGAGTTGGCCAAGAAACAGCAGCAGGTGAAAGAGATGTTGCAACAGATGCAGCAGCAATTGAATGAGAATAAGAAACTTGAGCAGAAATATCGCGACCAAAGCGAGCAGCTGTTGGAGAAGCAGCGCGAGCTGGACCGACTGATGAACGAGGTGATGAACGAGGAGATGAAGCAGATGATGGAGGAGATTGACAAGATGATGCAGGAATTGGACAAGAAAAAGGTGCAGGAGCAGCTGGAACAGTTGAAGTTAGATAATCAGGAACTGGAGAAGCAGTTGGATCAGAATATTGAGTTGATGAAACGGTTGGAGATGGAGAAGAAGGTGGAGGAGGCTATCCAGAAAACTGAGAAACTGGCTGAAAAACAGCGTGAACTGTCGGAGAAAACTGAATCTGCGAAGTCGCGCGACGAGAAGGATAAGATGCTGCAAGAGCAGCAGAAGCTGTCGGAGCAGTACGACCAGTTACAACAGGAACTGAAACAGATTCAGCAGGACTATAAAAAGATAGACAACGACTTGAATTTCAAGCTGGATAAGGATTTGATGGATAAGATTGACCAGAACCAGCAAGGGGCAGAGAAGAGTCTTGAGAAGGGCAAGCAGAAAGATGCCTCGAAGCAGCAGAAAGAGGCGTCGGAGCAGTTGGACAAACTCTCGGAACAACTAGCTGAGGCTCAGGTTGATTTAGAACAGCAGGATTTGGTGGAGGATGCGGAACAGATACGTCGTCTGTTGAAGAATTTGGTGCAGCTCTCGTTCAACCAGGAGTCGCTGATTGGCAAGGTGCGCAATACTTATATTCAAGACCCGCAGTATCAGTCTATCATTTTGGGACAGAATAAGATAAAGGATGATTTTAGAGGTGTGGAGGATTCGCTCCGCGCCATTGCTAAGCGGCAGTTGAATGTGGCGCGCGTGATTAATAAGAATGTGGGGGAGGTGAACAGTAATGTGGCGCGATCGCTGTCGGAACTGCTGAATATGAATCAGACTTTTTATGGCACATATAAGAATGCACAGGCCACAGCGTCAATGCAATATGCTATGACAGCATTTAACAATCTGGCTCTTGTCATGGCCGAGTCGCTCGACCAGATGCAGAACCAAATGCGTCAGAATCAGCAGAAAAAACAGAATAGCAATTGCAAGAATCAGGGCAAGAAAAAAACGGGCAATTGCAGTAAGCCGGGCAGTGGAAAACCTTCTGCCAAGTCGATGAAACAGATGCAGCAAGAACTGAACAAGCAGATGGAATCGCTTAAGAAACAATTGGATAAGCAAGGTAAGGATAAAAAACCTGGTGGCAGAAAGAAGATTGGCGATAAGGGCAGTATGCAGATGAGCGAGGAGTTTGCCCGCATGGCGGCACAACAGGAAATGATACGCCGGATGATGCAGGAATATGGTCAGGAATTGAAGCAAGGCAATGCGGGTAACGCGAAACTGGCCAAGGAGATTGACCAGATGATGAAACAGATGGAACAAACAGAGAATGACCTTGTTAACAGAGTGATAACGCAGCAGACAATCAACCGGCAGCAGCAGATTATGACCCGAATGCTGGAGCACGAGAAGGCTGAGATGCAGCGCGAGAAGGAGGAACGGCGCGAGAGTCGTGAGGGCAAGGAGATGAATCATCAGCCCTCGGCAAGCGACCTAGAGCGGCTGCAGCGGCTGCAGGATAAGAATATGGAGCTCTTCAGGTCGGTACCCCCTACCCTATCACCCTATTACAAGGCGAAAGTGAACGATTATTTCTACAAATTCTGACAATTTATTTAAATATTCAAAAAATTGTTGTATTTTTGTAGCACAAGAAAAGTTAGTACGGAATAATGGAAAAGATTGTATTACATGCAGATAGTGCCTATATGGTGAGGCTTGACAATTTTGTCAGAGCCATTTGCGACACAAATCATATAGGTAATTACTACGCCACTATCGCGGTGCCTGTGACGGAGGCTGTGAAAAATGCCATGGATTTCGATAAAGAGAACCATGGGGTTGGAAATGTAGAAGTTACGTCCGATTATGATGCCCATGGGATGCTTTTCTGCGTTCGTGGCGCGGAGGGGTGTTTCCGTTCTGACGATTTTGTGTTGATTCGTATGTTGGCAGATGCGGTGAAGGTGACGGATGACTCCTCTACCCTACAGATGTCTTTCGCCATCCGGGGTATTGATTGTGGAGAGGCCGCCCAGCGAATTTCTGTGTTGGAACATTTCTATCATCCTACATCTGTAAAAGTGTTACAAATGTAAACTAGGGTGTGTTGTTTCCCCTACAATAACTCAACGAGAGTTGGGTCCGTGGTACGGAATATTATCGAAATGATTCTATTTGAAAGAAAATGGGGAAAAGAATGTTTAAATAGTGTGTAATACATTGGTTTTTATTTAATTGCATTGATATTTCTACTATCAAAGTATACGTCCTAAAAAGTTATTACGGTCTCTTTTCCCTTCAATTTTGCAATTTTTAGTACATGGCAATATTTTTTTCCTCTGAGAATATCGATTTTGAGCTCGATAACGAGTTGAAAGTAAAAAAATGGATTTCGGCTATCGTGAGTGCTCAAAATATGAGGGTCGGGAATATCAATTACCTTTTTTGTGACGATGCCTACCTCATCAATGTCAATCGTACTTTTCTCAATCATGACACTTATACCGACATTATCACTTTCGATTATGTGAAGGGCAATGTGGTGTCGGGCGACATTATGATTAGTGTGGAGCGTGTGAAGGAGAACGCTACAGTCTTTAACACCACCTTTGAGCGGGAATTGCACAGGGTTGTGATACATGGTGTGCTGCACCTTTTGGGACAGGCGGACAAGTCGGATGCAGAGGCTGCAGAGATGCGAAAGAAGGAAGAGGCGGCTTTAGAAATATGGAATACAATTGTTTAATGGCTCTGTTTCGTGTGAAACAATAGAAAAAAGGACCCCTACTCTATCCTATTGGCTATGACTTTTGACGCATTTGATGTTGTTGTTGTGGGCGGAGGCCATGCAGGCGCAGAGGCTTCGGTGGCAGCTGCTCGCATGGGTGCGAGAACGCTTTTGGTGACATTGAATATTGATACTATCTGTCAGATGTCGTGCAATCCCGCCATGGGAGGTGTTGCGAAGGGACAGATAGTGCGCGAAATAGACGCGTTGGGTGGGTGCTCGGGAATTATTACCGACCACTCGATGATACAGTTCCGAATGCTCAACTTGTCGAAGGGACCAGCCATGTGGAGTCCGCGCGCGCAATGCGACAGGGTGCAATTTTCGTTGAATTGGCGATACCAACTCGAGAGGACTGCAAACTTGTCTGTTTGGCAGGATGAGGTGATGGGAGTCATGGTTTCGGACGGTGTGGTGCGTGGAGTTCGTACGCGTTTGGGTGTAGAGATTCCGGCAAAGGCAGTGGTGCTTACCAATGGCACGTTTTTGAATGGAACGATATATATAGGTGAGGGGAAGTGGCAAGGTGGTAGGATAGGGGAGAGGTCCGCCATGGGTCTGTCCGACCAGTTGCGTGAGATAGGGTTCGAGGTGGAGCGGCTGAAGACAGGTACGCCAGTGCGTATTGATGGACGGACTATTGATTTCTCTCTGCTTGATGAGCAGCAGGGTGATGAGTGTCCTCTGAAGTTCTCTTATACTGATACTGTGCCCTTGCAGCATCAGCGTCCGTGCTATATAGCCTACACCAATGAGCGGACGCACGACATCCTGCGCACGGGGTTCGACCGCTCGCCATTGTACACGGGTCGCATCCAGGGTCACGGTCCGCGTTACTGCCCATCGATAGAAGATAAGATTGTCCGTTTTGCTGACAAGAGCCGTCATCAGTTGTTTGTGGAGCCAGAAGGGTGGGAGACGAATTCGTATTACCTGAATGGATTCTCTTCGTCGCTCCCATTAGAGGTGCAGGTGGATGCGTTGCATTCTATCCCAGGTTTCGAACGGGCACAGATATACAAGCCGGGCTACGCAATCGAGTATGACTATTTTCCGCCCACGCAGCTCAACTATACATTGGAGACTAAATTGGTGGAGAACTTGTATTTTGCCGGACAGATTAATGGCACCACGGGTTATGAAGAGGCGGCTTGTCAGGGTCTCATGGCGGGCATCAATGCGGTGCTGAAGATAAGGGACAAGCCATCGTTTGTGCTGAATAGGACGCAGGCGTATATCGGAGTCTTGATTGATGACTTGGTGACGAAGGGTGTGGACGAGCCGTATCGGATGTTTACGTCGAGGGCGGAGTATCGTATTCTGCTTCGACAGGACAATGCCGATGTGCGACTGACACCACTGTCGCATCAGTTAGGGTTGGCCGATGATGAGCGTATGCGTAGGGTAGAGGAGAAGGTGAGCCATTCTGAACGGTTGGCACAGTTTATTAATGACACATCTGTGGTGCCGAGTGAGGCGAACGCGATGTTGGAGGGGTTGGGCACGCCTGCGCTACAGCAAAAGGTGAAACTTGTAAACCTCTTGTTGCGTCCCGAGGTGAATATGGATAATCTGTTGTCGATCTCTCCCGCACTTCAGGATGTGGTGGAGCGTATTCCTGAAGAGGTGCGAGCCGATGCGGTGTCGGCAACAGAAGTTCAACTGAAGTACCAGCGGTATATTGAAAAGGAGCAGGAGGTCGCCAATCGGATTCTGAAATTCGAGAATGTGCAGCTGCCCGACAATTTTGATTATTTCACCCTGCAGTCGCTCTCGTATGAGGCAAGGGAGAAACTGAACAAGATGCGTCCGCGTACCATTGGACAGGCCTCCCGCATCAGCGGAGTCTCTCCCGCTGATGTATCAGTCCTCCTCATCGCCTTCAACAAAATCTAATCAAGTTTCACGGGGAACATGACATCTAAAAATCATGTTCTATGAATTTTAGATTATCCCAGCCGTGCTAGTCAATCGGGTAATGTTAGGCAAGTTGGTATAAGGCATAAAAGGACTTTTTATGGCTATTGAAATATATCTGCCGATGCTGTTTTGGTGCAGAAATGGGAGAGAGGAGTCGTATTTAAGAACCATGTAGCATGATAGTTATGCCAATAAATAAGGTCAATTGGCTCTAATTTGCCCAAGGGGCAGCAAATAGCAGCCTTATTATCATGGAACATGAATGTTATGGGTGACAATTATTCAATAGTGGGATTTGTCTGCATCAGTAGGGATTTGGCTTCGGGGCCGAGGTTGAAGAGGAGATCGATGGCGCTGAGGTTGGGTATGAAGCCGAAACGGGTGTCGAAGACTTGGGGGTAGGAGGGGAATTGAAAACTAAAGTTAGAGGTTGGGATGGTGTGTTTGTTGGTGAGGAGTGTGCGGAGGTCGTTTGCGGTGGGAGGGTCGGTTGAGGGAGTGAAGTCGTCGGTGTAGGTGACTTGGCAGTTTATTTTGAATTTTTGGAGCAGATATTTAAGCAATGCGTCGTTGAGGTCGATGAGGCGGTCGTGGTGTTGTAGGAGTATCTTTTCTAATCCGTCGCGGTAGTAGAGGAAATAGGGTGCAGCGCTGTAGGCTGCGACTATGGCACGCCAGTGACGGATGTTCCAAGGCTCATTGTAGGAGATGGTCATCTGTTCGGTGCGGGTGTGGTTACCATAAGGGCGTACTACTGGCACGTTGAGCATCAAGACTCCGTTGCCCGTGACGATGGCGGCGCGATTGCGGAAGGTTTGTTTTGGGAAGGTCTCTTTCTGTTCTATGAGAACAGCAGTATTTCTCGCCAAGATGGCGAAGTAGGCCACGGAGGGCAGATAGGCGGTGGAGAGTAGGGGAGGTGTCATTTGCCAATGATGACCGACATGAGTTCGTCGTCTTCGAGGAAGAAGTCGATATTGCCCTCGTTAAAGGTGATTCGGCGTTCGCCCCATTCTTCGTTGTCTATGTCCTGTTCGAAATAATGGTTGTCGACCATGAGACGTACAATTTCTTTCTCGCCCATGTCGAAAATCTCTTTGCCGAAGAGGGTGGCATTTTCGTTTGTGATGTCGATGCAGGAGAGGGTGGGGTTGTAGCCCTCGAAGAAGAGGGTGAGCGAGTCGTGATAGCGGAGCACGGTGGATGTCTCGTCAACGGCGTTGTCGATGGTCTCAACCTCGTCGGCCTCGCCTAAAATAGCGACCACTTCTTCCACAGGCATGTCGAACTTTAAGTCGCCTATTCCTTGCTTTATATGTATGTCGAAAGTCATAATTTTTAGAATTATTTGAGAAAACAAAGGTACAAATAATTATCCAATTGGGCAAATTATTTTAGAAAATACTATTTCTGAATGCTTGTAATGTATTATTAAATAGTGTATTAGAATGGTTGTTAAAAATATAAATAGAAAAACTTTTTGCTGAAAGAGAAAAAAGTTGTACTTTTGCAAACTCAAATTTGAGGATGACTAAGTAGCTCAGCAGGTAGAGCACATCCCTTTTAAGGATGGGGTCCTGGGTTCGAATCCCAGCTTAGTCACAGGAGGAGACTAAGTAGCTCAGCAGGTAGAGCACATCCCTTTTAAGGATGGGGTCCTGGGTTCGAATCCCAGCTTAGTCAC
>JAEEIS010000264.1 GCA_016281475.1 Bacteroidales bacterium | reverse complement strand
ATCCCGAAAGGGAAGGTGGTGACATACGGCGAGATTGCCACCCTGATGGGTCAGCCGCAGAAGTCCGCCCATGTGGGAGTGGCAATAAAAGGAGCGTTAGAGCGCGGACTGCCGTGCCACCGAGTGGTATTCTCCGACGGCGGTCTTGTCCCAGGATGGAAGGGACAGTCGGAGCTGCTGAAAGCCGAGGGCGTGGTAATCAAGAAAAACGGCAAGGTTGATATGAGGCAGAGTGCGTGGAGGCCGTTGGAAACAATTAAATGAAGGTATGGGTATTCAAATAACGGACATAGAAAAGAAGATTGCAAGGCAGATTTTTGAGAAATTGGCCGAGATGCCCATCGGCACAAGGACTTATACTGCGGAATTAGCGTCTTCATTCGGAGTGAGTGAGTTTGATGATAAGGGGCCAGACATCTGGAATATAGACACCCATCTTAGGGCTGTGGTACGGGAAGACGGTCGGTTTATCCTCGACGTCTCCCATCATGCTGGCCGATGCGAAGGGTTTCCATACAATCTCGACTTTATTCTTCTTCGGAACAACATGCAGCAGTACGACAAGGTGGCAAATGACTTTGCCATTGCGAATGGGCATAAAGGCGCATATTTCTATGAGTATTGGAAAGGGTACTGTCGATATACAGAACTGGAGAACGAGGAATTGGATGAGGGTGAGAATGAGATTCTGGTCGGAAAGGATAAATCCGTGCGATATGCCACAGAAAAGGAGTTTACTTCAATGTTTGAAGAAGACCCCCTTTCAGAAAATCCCTTTCCTTGGGGCAAATCAATCTACGAATCATATAAACGCAAGGAAGCACTTGGTGTGGCATCTGACTATGAGAAGGAGATTGTTGCGGCATGTAGGGACTGCGGTTATGACGAACCGATTGACGAGCAGAATATGTACCGCGCCTTGGAAGAGGCCGAGTTCCTTGGCATGAAGGTGGCCATCGTTCCAGACCCAGACTTCCAGCCTGGTGGATGCAGAGAAGGACAGTGTGATGGATGGAGTTACCACCCCGAAGTGGTTACGCAGGAGGAATATGATAAGTTGTATAATTTTGATGAGGAGTGAATTGATATGGGGAAAACGCTCAAAATGAAATGCCCTCACTGCGGCAAACTGTTTGACTGGGACACTGGCTCCGGCTTCCGTGGCGTGGAGATCCTGCATTGCAACAAATGTGGCAAGAAGAAGGAATGGAATCACTTCGACATGGTAACGGACGGCGACCTTGACTGCAAATGCGGAGGGATGTTCACCGACGACGCTCCCGTGAGATGCCCCAAGTGCAAGAAGGTCATAGAGGACGTGGAGGAGAGTACCGAGATGAAATTATTGTGGGATTAAACAGACTGGGATATGGATAAATACGCTGCTGCTGTAAGGAAATACCTTCTTCAATATTTCGCAGGCTATGGAGAAGTGATAGATGGCAAAATAGTCCATGTCCATTTCGTAGATGAATGGAAGGGCTATAGGCTTTATGACCATTGGATTGATGACGGGAGAGTGGTTGAACCTGCATATCCTCCAATCTATATTATGGTGGACAAAGACTGCAATGTGCGATGGATGACAAAGAAAGAGGCGTATGATTATCAGGAGGAAAAGGATATGATACTTCTGGTGGATGAGAAGAAGTTTGCGGAGTCCTTGCGTAATTATAAAGGTTGAGATACTATGATTGACAATAGCAACGATATACAGCATCCGATGGTATACTCCCCCACCGACATCATCAACATTACCAAGGAGCAGTTGAAGACGGCCGGCGCGTTGGTGACGGTAGAGGGAATATATGTGCAATGCGGCACCAAGGACTACCGTGGAGTGTGGTACGATGCCATCAAGTCGCAGTACGCCTCCCACAAGCTCACCGCCATTGTGCCGACACCGCTCCGTCTCCAAATGAACGAGGGCGATATGGTGCAGGTCAGCGGAACAATAGAGAAAGCCCTAAATGACAACGGACAAATCCAAATCCAACTCCGTGTCACCAACTTCCTTGGCAAGCAGGAAAAGCAGATGGACGATACCGAGAGGCGCGCCCTTGAACTCCAGCAAGTGAAATCCAACCGAGGCTACCGTAACGTGGACAGCCTTCTGGAAACCATACTTTATGAAGGCCAGCGCCGTCCGCGTGTGGCACTTCTCTTTGCTGAGGCAAGCATTACCGACCAGGACTTCCGCGCAGGCATCCAAGCCTCGGAGAAGGATATAGAGTTCAACTACAACGGCACGACCTTCACACGCATACCCGACTTCATCCGCAAGCTCCAGACGCTCGATTCTTCCGCTTTCGATGTCATCTGCCTCGTCCGTGGCGGTGGCTCCGGCATCGAGGAGGTGTTCGGGAACGCTGACCTCGCGGAGACCGTCATCGGAATGCAGACCCCCGTCGTCTCTGCCATCGGCCACCAGGTGGACAATCCTCTCGTCTGCAAGGTGACGGACAAAAACATCGGAACCCCCTCGCTTCTCGGCCAGTATTTCAAGGATATGGTGGAGCGCATCGCCGGTGAGAAGGCGCACTCCAAGGCCGCTCTGGTCGAGCAGGTGAAGAAGCAGTTCACCACGCAGATAGAAACCCAAGGCAAACAGATAACGGAACTCCAGAAGCAGATGGCCGAGCAGAACAAGTCGTTCCGCGACTCTATGGACAAGTACGCCAAGGAGGTATCGGATGCCAAGCTCGCCAACAAAGACCTGCAGGAGCAGATGAAGTACGCCGCCATCCGTGCTGCCAACAAGCGCAAAGGGTTGGTCAAGGCCGTTGTGTGGCTCTCCCTCGGACTGGCCGCTGCGGTGGCGTTGTGTATCTATCAAATGAACAAGTAAATTGTATAATAATGAAAGAAGCCATACCAGACCAAGTAAAAGAAGCAGCAGAGGGAATGGGTGCGGAGATAACTTTCATACATGTCAAACAAGGTTACTCCGTCTATAGTGTGGGAACGCCACGAGATGAAAACGGAGATAGACCTCCCACGGGTCTGCCTATGGTGGTATTGTTCAAGGACGGTAAAGCGACCCAAGTGGTAGGACATGACTCATTCAAATGGTTAAGATAACAATATGAAGATATACCTTACAAGGCACGGAGAGACCATCTGGAACGTGAGGGACTGGGTGCAGGGGATGACAGACATTCCTCTCAATGATATAGGCATCCGTCAAGCCGAAAAGTTGGCCGAGGAGATGGCCGACATCCACTTGGATGTGGTGTACACCTCGCAGCTCCAGCGTGCTATGGTCACGGGCAAGATGGTGGCCGACAAACACAAGGACTGCCGTCTGGAGGTCTGCGCGAGTATCAACGAGATGAACTTCGGCAAGTATGAGGGAACCATCCGCACCGATGCCGAATACCAGTCGGAGAAACGCAAATACTTCAAACGCTACGAGGGTGGTGAGTCGTACCTTGATGTCGCCGCCAGGGTGTATCCCTTCATCGAGCTGCTGAAACAACGGAACGAGGATGCCCTTGTGGTGGCGCATAACGGCATCTGTCGCGTTTTCACCAACTACTTCCAGCCGATGGATAACGAGGAGTTCGCCTCATACACTTTGGGGAACTGTGAGATAAAAACCTTTGAACTGTAGTGATATGGGGGTGACAAGCAAACTGCATTGCCACAAATGTGGCCACAAGTTCGAGCGTGACTACGGTATAGGTGTCCTTGGCAAGGGAACGCTCTACTGCGACCGCTGCGGTAAGCCGATGAATGTCGATTTCAGCCTCGGTTGGGCGGTTGACATGGACTGCGAGTGCGGCGGAACATTCAAGGCCGAAGCCCTCGGCTGCTGTCCTGAATGCGGCGTGAGGCTGGTGGAAGAGGATGTCATAGACAAGGCTGTGAAAGACTGATTTTTTTTCATCATACCACTATTATATGAAGAAAGGGCCTGCTCCTAAAAGCAGACCCTTTTCTGTTGTCAAGTTATGGCGTAACTAAAAACAACTTATTAAAACAACTTATTTTT
>JAEEIS010000263.1 GCA_016281475.1 Bacteroidales bacterium | reverse complement strand
GTTATCAAGGACGTGAAGCCTGGAAAATATCTGCTACAGGCCAGCTACGTAGGATACGAGAAGTATCTAGAGGAACTAGAAGTACTAGGAAATCTAGACAAACTAGAGATTTCGCTAAAGGGAGGCACCACACTTGAGACCGTGAAAATCGTGGCCGAGAAGCCCCTCTATGTGATGGATGGCGAAAAGAACATGTACAACACCAAAGAGGATGCTTCCATCCAGACGGGTACCGCCAGTGATGCCCTGCAGAATGCGCCGGGCGTGGAGGTGGATGCCGAAGGCAACATCACCCTGCGGGGTGTGAGCAGCGTGGAGATTTGGGTCAACGACCGCCCCAGCCACATGAATGAGGAGGCGTTGAAGCAGTACATCAAACAGATGCCTGCCAATGCTATCGAGCGCATCGAGGTCATCACCAATCCCTCGGCACGCTACTCCACCACAGGGGGTGTCATCAATATCGTCACCAACCAGAAGATTACCCGCAACGAGTTGCTGTGCGTAGGTGTACGGGCAAGAACATCGCCCAGCGTGTCGCCGTGGATGTCATACGTGTGGGCGAATGAGAAGGTGGACTTCAACTTCTACCTCAATGCCGACTACTCGCATCATAATATGGAGAGCGACGGTACCAACACCCTTTTTGATGCCAATGGCGACACCAGCCGCTACCAGAGCAGCGAGAGCAAGACCCGTGCCAACAACGTTGGCGGCTATGCGGGAATCAACCTCAACTGGAACATTACGGATAAGACCCACTTATCCACCTGGATGGGCATGTATCCCTATTGGGGTCGCAATAGTAGCACTATAGACCTCCAGTACTTGGAGTATCAACCCGCGCTACGCAACTTGGGCTACCACTACACGATAGACAATGGCGACGGCTTTGGCTGGGGCGGCTATGCGGGTGCATGGTTGGAGCACCGATTCGACACCACCGGACGCAAGCTCTCCTTCAGCTTCAATGGTAACACTTGGAGTAACCGTGGCACGGGCAACGAGACCTTTGCCTACTATGACCTAATGCGCGACACCCTGATGCGCCGCACCGAAACCCGTGGCAGCAATCCTTCGGGTAGCCTGTCACTGGATTATACCCACCCGCTGAAGAACCAGTTTGAACTGCAGGCGGGTGCAGAGATGGAGTTTGGCGGCGGCACACAGTATATCTGTCTTGACACCCTCAACGGCACTGTTTATGAGCAAGTGCTGCTACGTTCGCACGAAGGTGTGGAGCGTGGCACCGGACTCAACGGCTATGTCACTTTGCAGAAACGTTGGGGTGGCTTCACTGCCAAGCTGGGTCTGCGTGGCGAACAGGAATGGAAGCACAGCACATGGAACTATCTGAACGGAACCGGCGCCACCGAGGTGGACACCGCCTTCTTTGGCCTCGTGCCCAGCATCCACCTGAGCTATCAGACCAAGACCTTCACCAGCTACAGCCTCAGCTACACCCGCCGTCATACCACGCCTGGCATGACACAGCTGTCTACCTTCCGCCGCTTCGACGACTACAGCTACGAGACTGGCAATCCCAACCTGCTTATCAGCTACACGCACAATGTGGAGGCTGCCTTTAACAAATACATCATGGGCTTCGGCAACATCGGCATCAACGCCTATTACCGTGCCAACACCGATGAGATTGGCACCATGACATACGCCGGCTATGCGCCTGAGTATTTCGGTCCGGTGCTGGTCAACTACACCATGCCGGAAAATATCGGCAGCAGCCACACCGAGGGCTTGGAGGCAAACATCACCTACCGCCCGACGGGCTTCCTTAACGTGCGTCTCAATGCTTCGGTGTTTAACTACGGATACAACTATCAAGGATTTGCTGACAGTAAGGTGAGCTGGAGCACCCGTCTCAACGTGTGGGCCAAGCTGTGGGGTTGGCTCGAAGTGTTCGCCAACGCCCACTACAGTTCTCCCCGTCTGGGTCTCTATAGCATGAGTGTTGCCAACAAAGGCGTGGACTTTGGAGTGAGCAGCGACTTCTTCGACCGCAAGCTGAGTGTGAACCTCAACGTCCGCGACATCTTCGGCATGGCGCAATGGGGCAACAATACCACTGCTCCTAGCTACCAGACCACCGGCAGTCAGCGTTACGACTCGCGCTTTGTCAGCCTCGGTCTCACCTGGCGTATGGGCAAGATGGAGCTGGAAAGCAAAGCCCGCCAGGGTGCCACTGAGAGCATGGGAACCCCGCAGATATAAATTAAGAATTAAGAATTAAAAAATCCATTCATTATTAAAAAAGGAAATGAAGAAGTTTATTTTGGTTTTTTGTTTTTATCTCTTAGTTTTTAGTTCGATATCTGCACAAGAAAGCTATCTGACCCTTCGCGGGCAAGTCACCGACCGTGACACCCGCGAGGGGTTGCCGGCCGTGACCATCTATGTGGCGGGACAGGCCATCTACACCCAGACCAACAATGACGGCGAATATGTGCTGAAGGTACCTTCCGAATATCGGGACTGCAGCGTGGTATATGCCCTGATGGGATATCTGCGCGACACAGTCAGTATTGCCAAGGCACAGCGCAAGGGCGACATAGCCCTCACTTCTGATGGAGGACGCTGGCTGAAGGAGGTAACGGTGAGGGAATATTCGCCCAAGGCTGCCGCTCAGCTATTGATAGATGCGGTGAACCGCATACCGCAGAACTACCAAACCGACAGCGTGGTGGGCACTTGGTTCTACCGCGATGTGAGGATGCTGAACGGCGAGCCGTTCCTTTTTGACGAGATGGTGTTTGATGCCCTGCGTGTGGGCTACGACAAGCACCATACATTGAAGAAACTGAATAACGGTGAAGAGCCTGGGAACATCGCT
>JAEEIS010000039.1 GCA_016281475.1 Bacteroidales bacterium | reverse complement strand
TCGCGTCCCTGACGGGACGCTGGTCTGTTGATTGTCTTGTCACGGCACTGCGAGGACTTCATCCTCTTGTACCGTGTTATGCAAGGTCGCGTCCCCTGACGGGACGCTGAGTAATAGGGTTATCCTTGACCCCACACTGCGAAACCTGTCGGTTTCTTGTATGGGGCTATTGAGATTCAGCCTTTTCGAGGCTGCTTATTGAACTCAAATTACCAATTTGGGTTTAACCCAAATCGGTCATTAGGCCGACTTTTCAATCAATTTCTCTTTTTTAGGTCTGTTTGTGCCATATCAGCATTTCTTTCGGCATCTTGTCCTCATCGCTGTCTCGCCGTAGCCCGCTACGCCTTCGTCAGCGATGAGGCCAATCTGCTCGCAACAAATGCAAATCTGCCATAAACCCTAATGACCGATTTGGGTTAAAACACCATTTGGGCGAGACCTACTCGTTATTTGTAGCGTTTCTCAACACAAGAAAAGGGCATTCAATCGGTAAGAATCGGTAGAATGCGGTAGAAATCGGTAAGATGCGGTAGGAATCGGTAAAGGGTAGGATAACTGTTTGTACTTTTGCAATCCGAAAAGGTTTGGAGAGAAGTCCATTTCACTAATGGTGAGTTCTAAAAATTAAACGAAATACCCTATGGGGAATAAATGTTGGTAATCAACGCATTTCTATTGAACGAAAAGCCCTAGTGGGCTATTTTAATAGGTCGCCTAATAAGGCAAAAAAATCATCAATCTTTGCGTCTGTGGGCAGGGGGACACAATAATTGAAGAGAAATCGCGTTATTAAAAGAAATTACAATCTGTTGAGAAATGAAAAAGCTATTTATTATTCTGGCAGCGGTTTGTCTGCTGTGGTCATGTAACAATTCCATAAATGAGCACGATGGGTCGCAGAAGCGCGGTTCGTCGGGCAAGACTTTGGAACTGCTGGTGGTGGCAGATCAGGATGTGTATCGCGGAGATACCAAGGAATTGGTAGACTCGCTGTTTGGTAGACCGCAGGATTGCCTGCCGCAGCCAGAGAGCATGTTCACGGTTATCAACATACCTAGCTCCTCATATAGGAACACGGAGATGTTTCGCACACACCGCAATATCGTGCTGTTGGATGTCAATCCAGAGAATTCTGGCAAGGTGTATATGCATATCGATGACTATGCGGCACCGCAGGTGGTGTTTGACTTTGCGATGAAGGACAGGGAGTCGCTGCACGAGAACCTGCGCAAGTATGAGCAGGTGATGCTGCGTGAGCTGTATAAGGCCGAGCACCGTCGCATGTTTAAGATATTCAAAGGTATGCAGGCATACGAAGTCAATCATAAGATTAAAGATAAGTTCGGCTTCAGTATGAAGTTCCCCAATGAGTACACTATCGCCAAGACGGCTGATGATTTTGCGTGGGTGCGCAAGGAAACGAAGGATTTCGGCATAGGGGTGCTGATAGACGTGATGCCGTATGAGAGCCGTGATGCCTTTGACGAGCAGCATATACTGGATAGGTTGGACACGATGATGCGGCATCAGGTGCCAGGGAGTGCTCCCGGCAGCTATATGGGTATTGAGCGGCGTCGCGACGAGCAGGGCAATTACCTGATGGATATAAAAAGCAGGCAAGTGGAGATGGACAGCGTGAGTTACTGCATAGAGACGCGCGGCTGCTGGCGCACGTTTGGCGACTTTATGGGTGGTCCGTTTGTGACGTATACGATGCTTTCGCCGTCGGAGAACAAGGTGGTGATGCTGACTGGCTATGTGTTCTGTCCGCGCAACAAGCCGACGACCAAGCGCGACCTGCTGATGCAGGTGGAGAGTATTTGCCGGACGATAAAGTTTTAAAAGGTGAAAATTGAAAGGTGAAAATTGAAATTATCTGATGTGTCATAAACATTAATCATTAAAATGGGATACACAGGAAACATACATAAAATACTGCTTTGCGTGAGCATAATTTTCATTTTTCAATTTTCAATTTTCAATTTTGCGTGTGCACAAGGCGTGCTGGCTCGTAGCGAGGTAGGGCTGTCGGTAGGGGGGATGAACTATCTGGGCGACTTGAACGACCAGAGTATGCTGGGAAGGGTGAGTTTGGCAGGAGGTATTCAGGCACGGTATAATTTCGATTCGCGTTGGGTGATGGCATTGGGCGGAGTGTACGGGCATATCGAAGGGGGCAACCCCGATGTGATGAAGCGTCGCAACCTCAGTTTCCGATCGCCGGTGGTGGAGGGTAGCATCAGGGTGGAGTTTAACTTCTTCCCTTATGGGTTGGTGGTGTCGTCGCAACGACGGTCAACACCGTATATTTTCTGTGGGGTAGGGCTGTTTAAGTTCAACCCACAGGCGATGGTGACAGATCCGGGCACAGGTGAGGTGGTGTGGTACGACTTGCAGCCGCTGGGCACTGAAGGGCAGGGTACGCTAGCCTATCCTGAACGACAGAAATACCAGTTGATAGAGGTGTCGATGCCTTTCGGCATAGGCTACCGATGGCGGATTTCGCCAAGCACGCATCTCACGGTGGAGTATGGCTGGCGGAAGACTTGGACCGACTATTTGGACGATGTGAGCACTACGTATGTGGGTGCGGACCTGCTGAACAGCACCTCGGGCAGTTCGATGACAGCGCTGTTGGCAGACCGTAGTGGAGAGGTGGAGCCGGGATACGTCAATGCGGTAGGAGTCAAGCGGGGAGATGACGCGTTGTGTGATTGGTATTCCTATTTCAGTGTCTCGATGACTTTTTCGGCGGAGATGCTCTTTGGCTGGATGAGGGGGAAAGTGTGCGAAAGGTAATGGAAGTTGTGAATTGATAGTTTAAGCCTTTTGGTAAAAGTAAAAAATAGCATACAACAATAAGGAGGAAAAATGGGAGTTAAAGTGGAAGTTAAAATGGACAAAACAATTGTATATAACGTTGTTGCAGAAGGTATTGCCCATTTTAACTCCCTTCTATTACTCCCTCTTTAGCTCCCATTATCGTTTCACCTTATTTTTTATCATCACTTGAATCTTTTTAACGCTCAAGAATATGAAACTGGAAGACATAGACAAATCGCGGGTGCCACAGCATGTGGCAATCATCATGGACGGCAACGGACGCTGGGCCCAGCGGCAGGCACACAAACGCATCTTCGGCCATCAGAATGCCATGACGGCGGTGCGGCAGGCGGTGGAGGCGGCTGTGGCAAGCGGGGTGAAGTACCTGACACTCTATACCTTCAGCACCGAGAACTGGAATCGTCCGCAAGAGGAGATAGACGGCTTGATGGAACTGCTTATTAAAGCGGTACGCGAAGAGACCAAGACACTGATGGACAACAATGTGAAATTGGAGACCATTGGAGATATTGGCCGCATACCAGAAAAGTCACGTAGTCGTCTGTTGGACTGCATTCACGAGACGGCGGGCAACACGGCCATGACGTTGGTGTTGGCGTTGAGCTACAGCTCTCGTTGGGAGATAGCTGAGGCACTGCGCGGTATCTGCAGCGATGCGGCGACAGGGAAGCTCAAGAAGGATGATATTACGGAAGATACATTGCGCAACTATCTTGTTACCAAGAACTATCCCGACCCCGACCTGCTTATTCGCACTGGCGGCGAGTTGCGCATCAGCAACTTCCAGCTTTGGCAGATGGCTTATACCGAACTCTATTTCAGTGAACAGCTTTGGCCCGACTTCCGCCACGAGGACTTTTACGATGCCGTCTATGACTATCAAAACCGTCAGCGGCGTTTTGGAAAGACGGGCGACCAGGTGGACGGAAAATAGGCCTTCGGCACGCCATGGGGGCGAAAAATAAAAAAAATGCATGGCAAATATAATAAAATAGGCGATGTGGAGTTATTAATGTCTAAGTGCTAAAAGTGCCAGTCGCTTTTGTGCTATTTGTGTATACTATATTGAAGAGCATAGAATGAAAAAAGTATTGTATCTCCTACCGCTACTCCTATTGCTAGTGATTCCGTTGTACGGTACCGCCCAAGTAGTTATAGGCAATAATGATTATGACATAGACTATCTTACCCCCAAAGAATATGAGATAGGGGGTATCACCTTTTCCGGGGCAGAAAACTACGATACCCGTATGATCTTGCTGATAGCCGGACTGCAAGTGGGTGATGTCATCCGTGTGCCGGGTGACAAGCTGGCTACGGCGGTGGACCGCTTATGGAAGCAGGGCCTTTTTGAAGATGTGCAGATTTATGTGACCCGCATTCAGGACAACAAGATATTCTTTGAGATAGAATTGCGTAGTCGCCCGAAACTGTCTAAGTTTGCACTCAGAGGCGTAAAGAAGAGTGAGGACACCAAGCTGCGTGAGGAGATGAAGATTGCCGCAGGCGATGTGGTGACAGAAAACCTCCTCACCACCGCCAAGAACCGTATTCGTGCCTTCTATCTGGAAAAAGGCTATACCAATGTTTCGGTTACGACCAAGACGCAAGTGGATACTGCCGCTGAGAACAAGGACGGTAAGGTTGTTGTCGACTTCATCGTGAAGCCAGGCAAGCGCGTGAAAATCGATTCCGTCATCTTTGAAGGTAACGACAGCATCAGCAGCAACAAGTTGTTGCGAAAAATGAAGCACACCCACGATGTGAACTATTGGAAGAAGTTGTATGTGTGGACTCCGGGATTCTGGAAGAGCTCGAAATACCAAGAGTCGAAATTTGCGGAAGATTTAGAGAGCATACTGACCTATTACAATGAGAATGGCTATCGCGATGCCCGTATCCTGTCGGACACCGCATATCTCGTGAAGTCCGACCAAGAGGACGACAAGCGCGACTACATGAGGGTGAAAATTAAGGTACACGAAGGTCACAAATTCTATTTCCGCAACATAACCTTCTCGGGCAATACTATCTACCCCTCCGAATTGCTCTCGAAGCACCTCCGCATCAACAAGGGAGACCCATACAACCGTACCCTGCTGGAGCAGAACCTGCGCTACAACCCGTCGGGAACGGACATCTCGTCGATGTATATGGACAACGGCTACCTCTTCTTCGATGCCACCCCTGTAGAGGTAGGTGTGGTGAATGACTCCATCGACATCGAGATACGCATAGTGGAAGGCAAGCAGGCTCGCATCCGCAACGTTATCGTGGAAGGCAACACCCTTACAAACGACCGCGTCATCATGCGTGAACTCTATACCCGTCCTGGCGACCTCTTCAGCCGTGATGCCATCTTCCGCAGTCGTCGTGAGTTGGCCACGGTTGGGTATTTTAAAGAAGAGTCGATTATGCCCGATGTCAAGCCCAACCCCAAGGACGGCACTGTTGATGTCATCTACAAGGTGGAAGAAGGCAACACTAGCACCATCAACCTGCAGGGCGGCTATGGCAGCCGTATGTTTATCGGGCAGGTGGGGCTCTCGTTGAACAATTTCTCCGCCCGCAACATCTTCAACAAAAAGGCATGGCAGCCTCTGCCAGTGGGTGACGGACAGAAATTGTCGCTCACGGCTGCCACCAACGGCACCTACTATGTGGCAGTCAATGGTTCGTTCACAGAGCCATGGTTGGGTGGTCGTCGTCCGCAGTCGCTTACCGTGCAGCTGTATCACAACCTTTATAGCAACGGCTACTACGTTGACAAGACCGACTCGAGGTATGGGTCTCTGCGTCTGACGGGTGCCAATGTCTCCTTTGGCAAGCGTCTGAAATGGCCCGACGACTATTTCATCCTCTCGCACAACCTGTCGTTCCGACACTATAATATCAATAACTACAACCTCTATGGTTACGCACTGGAATTTGCCAACGGTGTTGCTAACGACTTCTCTTACACTTTGACTATCAGTCGCAACTCTCTTGACTCACCCATCTACTCCCGTAGTGGGTCTGAAGTGTCGGTGTCGGCATCCGCCACACCGCCCTATTCGGCGATGAACGGTCGCGACTATTCCAATGCCACTGAGCAGGAGAAATACCGCTGGCTGGAATACTACAAGATTAATATTCGCAGTTCGTGGATGCTCAACTTGGTGGGCGATGTGGTGCTCAACGCCCGTGTCCGTTTCGGTATGATGGGACACTACAATAGCGACATCGGCACTTCGCCTTTCGGCCGCTACTATCTGGGTGGTGACGGACTGCAGTCGTGGATGATTGACGGTCGCGAAGTGGTCCCGCTGCGAGGCTACGACAACAATTCGCTTAGTCCGCAATCGGGTGCCGCCATCTTTGACCGCTACACCTTGGAAATCCGCCAGCCCATCGTCGAAAGTGCTGCTGCCACTGTCTGGGTGCTGGGCTATCTTGAAGGAGGTAACAGTTGGGAGAGTTTCAAACAATTTCAGCCTTTCAATATGTATAACTCGGCGGGATTCGGAGTCCGACTCTTCATGCCCGCCATGCTGGGACTCATAGGTATAGACTGGGGCTACGGTTTCGACGGCGGTGCCATCGGTGGGTCACACTTCCACTTCAGCATCGGACAAAGCATTGACTAATTTGAAAATTGAGAAATATTATAAATGAGACACTCAGGAAACATACTGAAAATGCTGCTCTGCGTGAGCGTAATTTTCAATTTTCAATTTTCAGTTTTCAATTCGGTGCATGCACAGAAGTATGCTTGTGTCAACACCGACTATATCATGCGCAATGTGCCAGAATACAACCAGGCGTTGACCAAGATAAACAAATTCATTGAGCAGTGGCAACAAGAACTGCAGACTAAGCAGCAGGAAGTGGACGAATTGCGTCAGCAATACCAGCAAGAAGCGTACCTGCTGCCCGACAACCTCAAACAACGTCGGCAGGACGAAATACATAACAAAGAGACCGAGTTGCGTGCCCTTCAGCAGCAGCGTTTCGGCACTGGGGGTGACCTTGAGCAGAAACGTGCCGAATTGATGAAGCCGGTGCAAGACCGCGTCTACAACGCCATTGAGCGGGTGGCACGTGAGAAAAGCTACGCTTTTGTCTTCGACAAGGCCGCATCTTCCACCGTGCTCTATGTTAGCGAAAAATACGACATCAGCAATCTTGTACTTGAAATGCTGGGAGTCAAGCCTGGTACAGCCTCCGAAGCGGGAAGCGGAGTGTCGGCACCTGCGGGTGGCACAAAGCCTGACAAAGGCTCCTCACCCGATTCTGGAGCGAACCGCCGTTCCAACAACGACCGCAAGGAGGTGCGGCGATAGATGTAACATGTATTGTCTACTGTAACTTCCATTGTCATATACCTTATAATTTGATTATTACATAAAATATCAACAAATACAACATGAAAAAAGGATTTATCGTAGTATTAGTAGCCCTGCTGGCCTTTGGCGGCAGTGCCATGGCTCAGAAAAACATCAAACTTGGACACATCAACTCCAACGACCTCATGCAGATAATGCCAGGTCGCGACACAGCGATGGCTCTCCTACAGAAAGAAGTGGAAGACCTCCAGTCTGAGATGGAAGCCATGAAGAAAGAGTATGAGACACGAGTGAATGACTACCTGGCTAAGAAAGACCAGATGTCGGAACTTATCCGTAAGTCAAAAGAGAGTGACATCCAGGAGATGGGTGCCCGTCTCGAAAAATTCCAAGCCAATGCCCAGAAGTTGCTCGAAGACCGTCAGGAAGAGCTGTTGAAACCCATCGTGGACCGTGCCAAGGCCGCTATCGAAGAGGTTGGCAAGGAAAATGGCTACACCTACATTTTCGACGCTGGCGTGGGTACCCTCCTCTATTCGCAGGACAGTGACGACATCATGCCGCTCGTCAAGAAAAAACTTGGCCTCAAGTAAAAACCATTTAGATTAATTGAGAGTTGAGAGTTGAGAATTGAGAGGTACCAATATGCGGCAGCCAATTCTCAATTCCCAACTCTCAACTCTCGATTTATAAGCCTATGCTAGTCAAGACATTCGGCAACGCCATAATAGGTGTGAGAGCCTTGATGGTGACGGTGGAGGTCAGCGTCGATGTCGGTGTTAATTTCGCTATCGTGGGACTCCCCGATAACGCGGTGCGTGAAAGCCAGCAGCGAATCGCAACTGCCATTGGGCAATACGGATTTCGCATTCCTGGCAAGCGGGTGGTGGTCAATATGGCTCCCGCCGACATCAAGAAAGAGGGTGCCGCATACGACCTCACCATAGCCATTGGAATCTTGGCCGCCAATGGCAACGTGAGGGCCGACGACTTAGAGCGATACGTCATTATGGGCGAGCTGTCGCTCGACGGCAGCCTGCGTCCCATCAAGGGTGTGCTACCTATTGCCATCGAGGCACGTAGGCAGAAACTCAAGGGCATCATCCTCCCCAAGGAGAACGCCCGCGAGGCTGCTATTGTCAACAACCTTGAGGTATATGGTGCAGACAATGTCAAGCAGGTTATTGACCATCTCAACGGTGAGCGTCTGTTGGAGCAAACCATCGTCGACACTCGTGCCGAGTTTGCCCGACATCTTAACCAGTACGAATACGACTTCGCCGATGTCAAAGGTCAGGAGAGTATCAAGCGTGCCTTGGAGATTGCCGCTGCAGGTGGGCATAATGTAATCATGATAGGTCCTCCGGGGTCGGGCAAGACTATGCTGGCCAAGCGTATCCCCTCCATCCTTCCACCGCTCAGCCTTGAGGAGGCGTTAGAGACCACCCAGATTCATAGCGTGGCAGGCAAGATGCACAAGGAGGACTCGCTGATTGCTGTTCGTCCTTTCCGTTCACCTCATCACACCATTTCGGATGTTGCCTTGGTAGGTGGTGGCAGCAATCCGCAGCCGGGGGAGATAAGCTTGGCTCACAATGGGGTGCTCTTTCTCGATGAGCTACCCGAGTTCCGCAGGCAGGTATTGGAGGTACTCCGCCAACCGATGGAGGAACGTCGCGTCACCGTATCACGTGCCAAGATGACGGTGGATTATCCCGCTTCGTTCATGCTCATTGCTGCTATGAATCCTTGTCCCTGCGGCTACTATAACCATCCGACTGTTGCCTGCACATGCCCCCCTGGAGCTGTGAAGAAGTATATGGGTAAGGTGTCAGGACCTTTGCTTGACCGAATTGACCTACAGATTGAAGTTGTTCCCGTCCCTTTCCGCGAGCTGGCTGAGAAGAAGCCCGGCGAGCCAAGTGCTGTCATCCGTCAGCGTGTCATTGCCGCTCGTGCCATACAGGAGGAGCGTTTCAAAGGGCATCCCGGCATCCATTGCAATGCGCAGATGGGCAGCAAACTGTTTCAGCAGTATTGTGTGCTAGATGCCCCATGTCAGGAACTGATGAAGACCGCCATGGAGCGTCTGGGGCTCTCCGCCCGTGCCTACGACAGAATATTGAAGGTAGCCCGCACTATTGCCGACCTCGAAGCCGCTCCCAACATCACCACCACACACCTCTCCGAAGCCATCACTTATCGCAGCCTCGACCGCGACAGCTGGGGACAATAGAAAATAGTTGTAAACTATGATTAGGCATAACCAGATACAAATCTTCGAAGAGAAAAGAGTCCGCACCGTATGGGACGATGCAGAAGAGAAATGGTACTTCTCCATTGCGGATGCTGTAGCGGTATTGACGAATAGTGTAGACCCTACTGCATATTGGCGAAAGTTGAAACAACTCCTCAAAGCAGAAGGGAACGAAACCGTGACAACTTGTCACGCTTTGAAGATGAAAGCTCCCGATGGTAAGATGAGGCTGGCTGATGTCGTTGACACCGAACAGCTTTTCCGCCTCATTCAGTCTGTCACTTCTCTGAATGCCAAAACAGCTTTACAGTTGAACCAAGACAACGAAGAAAACTAATAATAACCGTCTCCCCCATGAAACGTCTGATTCTCACCGTGTTTTTTCTGCTCCCTCTCTGTATGGTGGCAAACGACGGGATTTATTATGCCAATGGCAACCACCTCATCCCCATCACCGAAACCGACATCAGCGTCCGCAAAGAGGTACTCACCATCATCCGTGTGGGCGACCAGTTCCATGTGGATGTCTACTATGAGTTCTATAATCCGGGTAAGGCAAAAGACCTCCTAGTCGGCTTTGAGGCGGCAGACCCTTACCCCTGTTATGACCCCGCCGTTTATGAGAAGGCGTTGCCCAACCACCCATATATCTACGACTTCACCGTGGAGATGAACAATAGTCATCTTACTTACGAGGTGGCACACGTGGATTATTTCAAACCCCACGTTTGGAAAGAGCGCACAGGCCTGCCCGAATATTATAGTAATGGCAGTTTTCAAACTATTGATGTGAGGAAATATCTAGATACCTTGCGCGATTCTGAATACTATGGGAGTGCGGGTATCTACTATGCCTACCACTTCCAAGCTCATTTCCACCCCGGTCTCAACATCATCCACCACACCTATCGCTACCAAGCCTCCGTTGTGGCAGGCTACAGTTACTACCTTCCTTACGTCCTCACTGCCGCTAACCGTTGGGCCAACCATCAGATTGACGACTTCACCCTCATCCTCGACATGGGCGACCGCCAGTCGTTCTACATTCCGTCCTACTTTTTCGACTCCCTCTCCGAATGGCAGATACAGGGTACGGGACGGTTGAATGAATGTCCGAGGGAGGTATATGATACCAAGCCTACTGCCATGTTTCATGTTAGACACGGCAAGGTGCTTTTCCACAAGACTGACTTTCATCCGCAGGGTGAACTCGACCTCTACCGACCAGTGTTCTATCAATATTCTGTTGATGAACTCTTTGATGTGTACCGCAAAGGTTATACCGACGATTGGGAGGTGCCACACAAGAAATCCTCGTACACCTCCGCGCAACGCCGTATTCTCCGCAACCTCCCCTTCGCCCAACGGGGCTACTGCTTTAAGAATGCCTCGCTTCAAGCCTTCTACAACTCTACCGACTGGTATGTCCCCGACAGCACCTATGTCCCCGACCTCAAAACCCTTCCTCCCGACGAACGCAAGTGGATTCAGTTCTGGTCGGAATGACCTAACTATAGTAGAGTTTGGATTAAACCTTCACGAAATAACTTTATTAGCCATAAACTTATTACCTAACGACGGTGAACAATATAAAAGCAATGAGTATCAAATGTTTCTACATGGTTGGGGTAGTGCTAACCTTCATTGCATGTGGCCATAACGGAAAGGGTAGTATCGACCTGCGCGACACTGTTCAAGTGCCTGAAGGTCTTTTGGGCGAAGACAGCATAGCCTACATTGAGAACATGGTCATTCAAAGTCCTATCTCCGCTGACGACCTATTAGGGTTGGCAGAGGTGCATTCGCTCGAAGAGTGGCTTTTCAACTACAACAACTTTGACCGTGCCACAGAAGCCCCCGAATATGCCAACAACTTCCTTGCCACTCGGCGAGACTCATGCGCCATGCGCCTTGCCAACCGCTTTATGCGGATGCATCATCTGGTCAACCAAAACGGTGATGCCAAGGACGAATTGCAATGGGCTGTGGCGGTCAACGCCATCCTCGACACCTTCCGCGCCGAAATGCTCGAGGTGGTTCCCGATTCCGCCCTCGACGAAATTGAGCGTGTGATGGATAAGTTCTCTTCCACCACCCAGGCCGAAATGAACATGGAATCTTATGTCTTGTCAGCGGTTGACTACTATAAGACCATAGAAGCCTACCGTCAGTGGCTTGAGGATGTTCCAATAAATCTTAAACCCTTGGCACAAGAGGA
>JAEEIS010000262.1 GCA_016281475.1 Bacteroidales bacterium | reverse complement strand
GCTCTACTGCAGCGAATTGGTGCAAGAATGCTTCTTCGACCAAAAGGGGCATCGTCTCTTCCCCTCCAAGCCCATGAACTTCTACGCCTCAGATGGCACCCTGCCTGCCTATTGGCAACACCATTTCGACAGCCTCGGCGTAGCCGTCCCACAAGACATGCCCGGTACCAACCCCAACGACATGTCGCGCTCACCCATCCTCGGCCAATTTAGAATAGAATAACCACCATGCAATTAGAACTGCTGTCACCTGCCAAGAACCTTGAACAAGGTCGCGAGGCCGTCAACCACGGTGCCGATGCCGTCTATATCGGCGCACCCGCCTTTGGAGCGCGCACTGCCGCTGGCAACAGCATCAAGGACATCGAATCGCTGACACACTACGCCCACCTCTACCACGCCAAGGTATTTGCCACTGTCAACACACTACTATTCGACAACGAAATTGACGATGCCGTCGCCATGCTGCACCAGCTCTATAACGCAGGTGTGGATGCCGCCATTATCCAAGACCTAGGACTGCTCGAGTGCGACCTCCCTCCTATCGAACTGCACGCCAGCACTCAGACCCACAACGCCTTACTCGAACGTATCCAGTTTCTCGAACAGGTGGGTTTCAGCCGCATCATCCTGGCACGTGAGACCTCGCTACAGCAAATGGAGGAAATCCGCCAACACACCCATGCCGACCTCGAAGCCTTCGTACAAGGCGCACTATGCGTCTCCTACAGCGGACAATGCTATATGAGCCAGTACCTCAATGGTCGCAGCGGCAACCGCGGCTGCTGCTCGCAGCCCTGTCGCTCCGCCTACGACCTATATAACGAGCAAGGCACACTGCTTCGACACGACGAACACCTGCTCTCGCTCCGCGACTTCTCTGCCACCGAACACCTACGGGAGATGATAGCCGCAGGCATCACCTCGTTCAAGATTGAAGGCCGCCTAAAAGACCTCAGCTATGTCAAAAATGTCACCGCCTACTACCGCCACTTACTCGACTCGCTCATGAAAGGAACTGAGCATACCCCCTCGTCATCAGGGTATTGCGAATTCCATTTCGTCCCTGATCTCGAAAAAACCTTCAACCGAGGCTTTACCGACTACTTCCTAAAAAAACGCCAGCCAATGGCCACTCTCAGCACACAGAAATCCATTGGCAAGCGCATCGGCACCATCACCCGAATCGAACGAAACAGCATTACTATCAACAGTATAGAACCATTAACCGCAGGCGACGGTCTCTGTTTCATGAACGCGCAAGGCAAATGGGAAGGATTTCTTGTCAACCGCGTGGAGCGCAACACTATTTACCCCAACCGCATGCCTGCCACCGCCAAAGCAGGCACCATCGTCTGGCGCAACAACGACCAAGCCTTCGAACGCCTACTACAAGGCGATACCGCCAGTCGTAAGGTCGACATCCACATGCTGCTCGCCGACACCGACGACGGACTCTGCCTCCACCTCGCCGACACCGACGGTTGCCAAGCCTCCGCCACCGTCACCTGCCTTAAAGAACGCGCCCAAAACCCTGACCGCGCCATGGAACAAACCTGGCGACAACTTTCCAAACTGGGCGACACCATCTTCCACGCCACCCACATCGAAATAGCCTGCCAACAGCCCTATTTCCTTCCCGCCTCTACCCTCAACCAACTACGCCGACAGGCTGTAGCCCAGTTAGAAGAAACCCGCATCGCCCAACATCTGACCACACGCGGCAGCTGCCCCACCCTTGCCCAGCGGCAACAAAACACCACACCCTATATCGAACCCACCGTAGACTACCGCGCCAACATCATCAACCAGCATTGCCGCCAGTTCTACCTCCGCCACGGTGCCGACACGGCTGAATACGGACTAGAGAAAACCCTCGACTACCAAGGCAAGGCCCTGATGACCACCCGATACTGCCTGCGCTACGAGCTGGGCTGCTGCCTTAAAACCGACCCCCACAAGTGGCATGTCGACAACCCCGATGCCTATCAAGACAACCTCTACCTACGCAACGCCCGCAACCAGTTTGCTCTCACCTTCGACTGCGCCAATTGCCAAATGGTACTCACCCCCTCTGGGAATCCTAAAAACAACGAATAAGTTCTAAGGTTTCATCTGTTTTTCGCCTAAAATAGGTTTAGTATGTTCATAACCCTTTTGTTATTGTCATCGTGTCCCACTTTTTATTTGTGAAGTATCTATTTTCGATTGGGGTTGATTTCCAGGAAAATTCCATTTTTTAATCCAATGATTGGGAGTTTCGCCTTTATCGTGTCGTTGAATTTGTTTATAAACTGAAGTACGGGACGGCTTATCTCAACCTCAGTGGAGTTTCCATTTCTAAGTTCCTCCGTTGCAGCATAGGCGTATACGGGTATCTTTATTACTTTCCCAGTTGAATCACGTACTCTCAATCTGATAAACATCTTTGCCACGTCTGGTTGAAACTGTCCATAGTAGTACATTTCATTAGCCAGTATAACCTTGATGCCTATAGTGTCTTCAGCCTCTGGCAGGTAGCGCTGATTGAAAACAGTAGGTTTGACTCTTAGAAATGTATCATCGATGTGCAGTATTGACGCATACATGTTGTATGTACCACTGGTAGGGGATGTTGTATGAAAGTGATCACTATAATCAAGTCTGGCTATTAGTGTTTTCAGTTCATTTAAGGAGATTGAGTTCTCGTAAATTGTGTCATAATCTTTAGGTAATTGTAATTGAACCATGAGGGGGACGCTGTCCAAAAAGACTTGTAAAATCTTTCTTGTCTTTCTAAATGAACCCATCCACGAAGGGTCATAATCAAGTTTCCCAGTGCTCAATATAATTGGGTAATAATGACATGTTTTCTCATTTACTATGTCTTTCAGAACTGAGATGGAAGCACCACTCGGCAAATGAATGTACTTTGAGTTGGGAGCGTAGTTGTTAACATCTATTCCTTGGGCTTTCAGGTCTGCTTCAACAGTACCGCCTCCGACAAAAATGACTCCTGGCTGGCTTATTTCGTAGTACAGGGGCGTTATTATTGCCAAGGCCACAAATGCAACGGCAAAAAGCAAACTTAACATTTTTGTGGTTTTAAAAGAGACTCGGAGGCATTTCTTGATTTTAGGTAGATACCTTGTTAGATTATCAGATGTATTTATGGTTCTTATTTTTATTATCGTTTTGGCATATGCTTGTTTGATGGTTTGGAATGCTTTTGACCATTCTACTTCTTCCCCACTCTTGCATATTGTATTATTTCCTCTATTATTGGCCTCGTATATGCCTCCATTATTGTTGAGACGCAGGAGTCTGTCAAAACGACCGTCAATATCAATCCAGTAGATACTCTTCTGTTTTACCTTCTTTAAATCACGCCTGCTTTTAAATTCAGCCTTCACTATGCTCTTCATTTGCTCGTAATTATTCTTCTCATGGCTCTTCTTCAACTCTTCCATACTCTTTATCAAGCTCTTTTTCTTCATTAGCTCAAGTATGGCATTGACCTCTTTTCGGTAATTTTCTCCACATCCCGGACCAACATTGAAACTATACTCTGCAAGCAATACGATTATATGCTTGCTATTGTCGAGCGCTTCAAGATATTTATCTTCTTCTAAGCCGCAGTCAAAATAGACATCAAGCCCTTGCATGGTGTATTCTAGAGCTATCGCGCGGGCAAGACTTGTGCTATGGTGATAATCATTATCTTCCACATCGTTGATTTCGTTATCATTCTTGACCCTAGGGACCCGCCGATATGATATAAATACATCGTACTTCTTCCGATTACTATTCTTCGTTGTGACTTTCTCTTCTATTTCAACTTCCTGTTCCATTGTGCAATATGTGTTATTATTGATTTTGTTCCTTTTTTGCAAATATACATATTTTCCCGTATATGAACATAATATTAACGATAAAACTACGTTATAAGGGTCAAATATACTATATTAATAAGATGTGTGCGAAAGAAAATACTGCTGCAATCACAAGTGAGGGAAGTGTTTATCCCCATCCTCGTCCGGAAGTGGCCGTCGACGTTGTAATGTTTGGTTACCTTCCTTCCGACAGAAGCCTAAGGTTGTTACTCCAATATCGTCCTGAAGAAAAGACCTGGTCGTTTCCGGCACGTATTGTAAGGTCTGCCCCTACACGCGATAATAATGACGAGAAATATCCCGGAGAATACGGACCCGAAGCCGAGACTGTTCCCCAAGCATTCAGAAAAGCCCTTCAGATTAAAGCAAAGTCATTCAGCAGAGCCTCTGACGAAGAAATCGTTGAATTGTGCATGTCAGAACATTATGTGCCTCGTCACAATGAAGACATCCCTGAAGATCCTGTTGAATTTCAAAAGGACGAATGTCTTGCCCAACTTCCTGTACGTTCGGAGATTAGGAGAGACAGGGATCGTCTAAAAAATGGGAAACCAGTAAATAAACGAGTGATTTCAATCCCGATTCTTACAATGGCTAGTCGTGGGTATGTTTGGGATGATGTCAACCGATACCGCGACTTGGCTTGGGTACCCATAGACTGGGTGGTGGAAGACAATATGAAAAATACGAATAATGAAACTCATGATTCTGATTTACGCAGTCTCTTCCAAGGAGATGAAGGCCTTGTGATTCATAGCACAAAGCTACGCAATAGCGAATGTTATGCACTACGGTTTGATCACATCCTCATTTTGAGAAGCAGCATATACGCCCTAAGACAGTGTGCCCGATGCCGACCAATTGCACGAGAGGCCTTAGACAAGCAATTTCGGGTATCTGATTTGTGCCGCATTTATGAGTATATATTCAATAGGGAAATTGACATTGCCAATTTACGAAGAGTGTTTATCAAGGAGAAGGACAATGGCTCTGATAATCTGTTGATTGTGACAGATAAGAAGGAAAAGTCTGGCACAGGCAGAAAACCGGCTATTTTGGTTGAATTTAATGATAATCAGTATGATATATTGACCGAAAGACTTAGCTTTCGATTTCCTTTTGCTGCTTATTAGAAAATTGAATGATTTTACATGTCAAAATAACTTATTTATACAGTTGGTTTGATAGTTGAACTGAAAAATATGCCTTGAAGGAATTTCGATTCCTTCTTTTATTTATGCCCTTGATTATAAGTGTTGTTTATACTTGATATTGAAGTCAAAATGACATATAATATGTTAAAAAAATCATTTTTCTTATATTTTTTTTGTTTTATTTGAAAAAAACACTTATCTTTGCCGCATCGAAAAAAAAATGTTTTACCAATAGTCAAAAAAAATGAAAACCAAGAATCACATACTAGCTTTCTGCGTGTACATCGCAGTGTGTATAACATCCAATGCTCAAATCCAAAATTGCCAAGCGGCAAAAGAAGCTTCTTCTGTTTATCACGGATACCGGGAAAAATTCCCTTTCCATTTTCAAACGGTGGGGTTAGCCGCTTACCCGGATAGTAGCCGTCTATTTTTAATCAGTGAACCTCCAGAAAGGGTTACAGAACAAGACATACGCCTACTGTTCTCTGACCACGATTATTCCCTAACCATCAAACAAAACAAGTTAGGTTACGACGGCTATATAAAAGACGTACTCATCGTGGTAAATAACCTGTCGTCCGACGAGCGTATGAGATTAACAAACAGTATTCATAAACTGCTTTTCTCAACAGACTATAAGGCTCAGCGAGCCACCATAAAACTACCAGTAAATGAGGGGCGCATATTCTTCTCGGAGAACAGCATTAACTACTCCATTTCACTGGCAGAGTTGCAAGACTGGTTCATCGTCCGAAACGAATTGTTCACCGATATGCAGGGGCATACGTTTGGTGTGAAAAAACTCCTCAAATCAGAGAGAACCGGAGTATTCCTAAGCGACAACCCCGGTTTTGTATCATGGGTTATAAATAAAGAGAGTGGATTAAACGAAACAGATGCAAGGAAGTTCTGCCTAGACGGCGACCTGCTGTTGGGTGCATTTTCAAATGCCAACAAACTAATTATTATCGCCAGAGAAAGAGAGAGTAAATTATCCGAGCTTCCACCATTAAACATTGGAACCATACTTTTGCTTGCAGCCACCAATGAATCATCTCTCAGTCAATCACTAGATATGAACGATGTGCTATGTGGGAAGATTGAGGATCGTGGCTACGACTGGTGTCCAACCTACCTTAGCTCGTGCCTAGAGAATACTGAATATGGAGATCTCTTAACGGTCAATGATCTACTACTAAAAGGGTGGAGTGAATCGGGCCGATTTAAATGTCATGACGTAATCTATCCAACCCCTAATTCTTATCCCTTCGAATACCCATTATTCGACATTTTGGCAAACAAATATGGCCAAAAGACATTGGTATATAATTGGAATACAGATAATTCAGTACAAAAAATAAAGATGTCGGACTATGCGATATATGCGCTAGCCTGTACCGGATCACTACCGGTGTCCTACTATAACGATCAACATTCAAAAACATCTATCGGTGAACAGTATGAGAAGCACGCTTATGAGTATTTCGCTGAGTCCCAAAATACTGACCTGGCTCGCGCGGTGCAATATTCATTCCTCTACAGCGTGTTCTACGACAACCAGATTTACGCCCATACCCAATACCGTCATAAGAATGCACAATCAAAAAAAAGATACCTTTTAGAAGAAAAAGTCAAAAACTTATTATTGAGTATAACAAATTCATCCACGGACATCCACACCATAGCTCATACCATTGCCGTTCAAGAGGTTCTAAGACAAATGTCTGATTCTATAGAAGTTGCGAAGCAGCGAAGCAAAAAGGAATTTGATGAATATGTCAGAAAAGAAATCATAGAGAGTGGACGAAATGCTAATGATCCCGATGTTGTTGAATGGAGAAACGAGAATTGGAATATAACCGAATCAAATCTAAATGAACATATCAATCAGGTAATTGATGAGAATGTCAGACTTGTCGAACAGCAAATCGTACAAGCGATAAATGAGGTGCGGACAAGCCTCATGTGCATGACGGATGCAGAATTCAAGAAGGCTTACCACCACCTGTCATATCCCAGAGGGGAAACTTCAATATTCAATTATAATCTGAAGATAAGCATGCTGACAAAATCCATATCTCAAATGAAGTCTATTGCTGGTAATGATATTTTCAAACCATTCGGAGTGAACCTAGCAGAGGTGATGGATTTTTATTCCAGTTCTCTTCGCAACGAACACTCAACGTGGATTAAAACCCCAACTCTTGTCTGTACATCAATGGGCGCACGTTTTGTTGGAGGGCATAATGTGAGTGCCGCAATAAAGGAGGTTGCCTCTATCAAAGGATACACACCCGGGTTCTCAAAAGGTAGCAATCTAATACGTGAAAGAACAGTCGTCTTTCCCCGAACACAGAGAATGAGGGGATTATAAGGAAAAACGTAATCTATTGAGATACACTACAGTTAAAACGTAATTAACAAAAATATATAAATTAACCATTAAAAACAATCATTATGAAACAGAATAACGGAACAGAGACTATGGCAGTCAGCACTACCACAAAAAAGTTTGCAGGTCGAATTATCAGAAGGATGGTTTGTCTCCTCGTTGTGTCCCACATATTGGGGAATAATATACCGTGCTATGCCCAAAACGAATCACCTTTACAAAATGTTATTAACAAGTATAACCCAAAAATATCGATAGACTCTGCTATCCTTGCCAAAGCAAACGCAGGAGACGCGGAAGCACAATATCAAATCGGGCTGTACTTTAACGAGGTTGAACGTAAAACATTCCCTTATTTCCCTTTCTTGGTCGGTGAGAAATCATTGGAATGGTTTGAAAAATCAGCCCGTCAGGGACACAAAGAAGCTCATGCTGAAGCAGGGATAATTTTATATCGACGATACTGGAGTACAGCATTTTCGTACCATACCAATAGTGTTAAAAGGCAAGCAATAAACCACCTTATAGAAGCTGGGGCCGAGAACGACCCCGTTCTCATGATGTTTATTGCGGAACTTGTACCTTTTGGCGAGGACGGGAGTGACAAATTGTCCTTAATGTGGATTAATAAAGCCATTTCATTGGGTCTTCCAATTAACGAGGAGGATTTGCCCAGGAGTAGACAATGGGGCTACACAACCCTGGGCGAAGCTTACGATGCTAAAGCTAGAAAGTATCGATATGGAGAGAGCGATGTTCCGCAAGACTTAAATCAATTCTATCAGAACTTGGTATTGGCTGAAAAGTATGGATATAAATATTCTAGCATTAGTATTGGGGAATGTTATTTTAATGGCTGGGGAGTAAAAAAGGACAAGCAAAAAGCAATTGCTATCTGGAACTCTCTTAAAAAAGAATTCAAATATGAAATAGAGCAAATGGAAAAGAAATACTTAGGAAGAACTCAATAAAATGGAGATAAATAATGCTATGTCCAACCAACAAGCATAAAGAAATACGAATGATAAATAAGACCAATACATGTCATATCGTATGACAATAAGAACACAGTTATTATGAAAAAATTGATATTCTTTGTCTTCGCTGTTCTAGGCATCACCTTTGCCAGTCATGCTCAAGAGAACACACAAGAACAGAAACAAGCAAACAATTCTGCTCAAGAAACAACCATTTTGAAGGATACCTGGAATGGGATTGTAGATGCCTATAAGTCAGGGGAGGCTTTAGAAGCTCAACAGAAGTTTGCATATGGTTTTTTAAAACAAGGTGTTAACACAGCTGTTGGCGTTGGTGGGAGCATTGTGGATTTACCAGATAATCTGGTTCAAGCATTTAGAGAATATAGCGATGTTAATAGTAGTACATTCTATTACTTTGGCAAATATAGCCTTGAAAACATTGGAAATTCTATAAAGACAATATACCAAAACATTGCCTCTGGTGATCCTGAAAAAATTGGAGAGGCCACTTTCGATATTGAACTTACTATAGAAGGTGCTGCTTCTGGATGGAAGATGGGAAAACCATCGGCAAAAGCGCTTCGTAAATCTTTAAATGACTTGGGAGATGAATTGGCAATTAAATATGGACCCAGGTATCATTATACAGACGCTTTTGGCGCGAATAAAATCAGAGAACAAGGCATTCAAAGAAGAGGAGACCCCAAGGTAGTGTATGCGACACATAAGGGAGACTTGTCTGGAACAGAAGCCAAATCTCAACTAGCACTTCCCAGGGAAGAACCTCCAACATACAGGGTTAAATTTAATCGACGGATTAAACCGAAGGTGGTAAGACAGGTGGAGCCTAACTTTGGTCAGCTAGGGGGCGGTATTGAGCAACTCTTCTATGAAGACATTCCCGTTGGGGATATTATTTCAATAGAAAAAATCCCTCAACATCCGTCTATAACCACAAAAATGATTCGTTCAATCAAGAACAGCGCTCTAGAGGCAACGGCTGCGACACCTTATGATATTTCTGTTTTTGGTACAGTAAATGCAGTGGCAAATGCCATGAGTAATGAAGAAGGAGGCCATCATCTAAATGCTCAAATATCGACAGTGTTTTTTGTGGATGACACAATTGCACAAGGAGCCTTTTTGTTATTCGACAAAGATGGAATAATGTTTATTGGTATAAATCCCAATGATATAGATGTAATAACAGAGGATTTTATTAATAATAATCCTGAAATCGGCGATGGAGGCTTTCTTCATCGGAGAAAAAGAGGTCGCAACGAGGTAATCCCAACAGGTACTCGTACTAGTAGGGGTTTATAGCCGTGTCTAATAATTTTAATTATTCTGGAAGAACATTACTATTTATAACCATATAAAATAAAATACAATGAGAAAAAGATACACCCTCCTTCAAGTTGCGAAAACCATCTCCGTCTCACTGCCAGCCAGCCTTTTCGCCTGGATTCTGATGGTATTAATGAACCCAATATTCGAGCATGTGTATGTGCTGTTACTTCTCCAGCCACTCGTATACTTGGTTGTTGAACTCGTGCTGTATTTGCATCGTCTTTGGTCTCAAAGCGTCGAGAGAAGGAAGAAAGAGGCTCCTCTCCCTGCACCAGCACCAAACAAAACAAAGAAGAAAGATATTGATTGCAATCCGCCACTGGGTGTACAAAGAGAAAGGGAACTCCTCACCCCAGAAGAGGAATGGGCATATTTGGCTCTGATGTATTACTGAAGCCTCGTACCAAGGGTCATGAACTCACCTCCCCATGATTGATTATTAGATACGCAAACGTCGCATTATTAACAATAAAAATATCAAAAAAGTTATGAACAAAATCAAATTTTCAATTATCGTGCTATTACTTCTGGCCATCAGCACCAAGCAAAACCACGCACAAGAACTGGAACTAGTTAAGGTTGTAGATGTGAGTCGGCATGGCCTTCGCGTTCCTTTGCAACAATACCTCCGCACCCTCGACTTGATGACGGGGGACGGCTACCACTGGAAGCGAGACACTGTGCCCGGAAGTCATTTGTCGCCAAAAGGCGACACTCTGGAAAGGTTTATGGGTGAGTATTTCCGGCTTTGGTTCAGAGAACAAGGATTTGAGCTAGATAGTGCTGACATCTATCTCGGTGCCAGTTCGAAACAACGCACCGTTGCGACTGCCACGGCTTTCATGACGGGCATGTGCCCCGGCATGGCCCTACCACCTGTCGATTACAAAAAGAAAAATTCTACGTATGGCTATGGCTACCTCGACCCCGACTATTTGCCTCTATTAAATGGCTTTAGTGTACCAGACTTTGACACCATGGCCTTTAAATATGAAGCTTATCGAGAGTTAGGTGAACTGACGCCCCCTTCCTATGTGTATTTGGAGAATATGCTAAGGATAAGTCACTCCGAATATGGCAGTGAACACTTTGATAATCATGTTGGTGTGAATCTCGTTTTTTACGATAGTGAAGGCGGACATCTGGAACCCACGATGGTGGGAGGACTGAAGCATGCCAACATGGCCAGCGATGCCTTTATCCTCGCTTATTTGAACGATACTGATTCCATCTTGGGCCGTCCCCTTGAATTCTACGACTGGAAAGAGTTGGCTTCTATTAAGGATCTCTATAGCCGAATCCTATTCTCCCAGGCACCGATTATTGCCGTCAACGTTAGCCACTGCATGCTGAACAGGATATACTCTGAGATGGCCAGTGGCCATAAATACGCATTCTTCTGCACCCACGATTCCATGATCGAGGCCTTGCTGGCTGCGTTGAAAATAAAACCGTATGAACTCTCCAACACCCTAGAAAAGACCCCAATCGGAGTCAAACTTCTGTTTGAGCAGTGGGCGGAGAAGAATTGTATGAACCCAAAGAAATATGTTCGTGTCCGTCTTGTCTATCAGAGCTCAGAGCAGATAAGAAAAATGCAGCACTTGACCCTCGACAACCCGCCAATGTCTTGTGAACTGAGCTTCACCGACATCCAAAAGGCTCCCAACGGCATGTATCCATACGATGAGTTCATGAACCACCTTCAACACACTCTCAAAGCATACAACGCCACAGCCAAAGGGATGCACCCCTGGGAATAACATGCCTCGTAGGCACGGCACGTGTGGGACAAGGGACTGTTTCTTGGGTTCATCCGCTAAATGGATAGGTGGAATCGTATAGTGAAAGTGTCAGCAGCTGTTATCATCGGTTTCAGTCCGGAGTCCCTGTCCTGCTCAATCCGGCCTCTATCATAACCGTCGAAGAGGGCTAGCCCTGATCCTCCTCAAATCTTGACTGGTAGTTTATCAGTATTCGCTTCGGTTCAGGATAAGTGTTGTCCATCATGCCGTCGGATTGGGGCTTAATCTAACATTGTGACTCGTCAGGACCATATCTTTTATTAACCGCAATTGACATTATAAAAAATACAACGTATTAATACACAGCAAACTGAAATTTTACAGGAAAATTAGGCTACAAAAGGGGATTTTTCCTAAAAAAATGGTTGTACTTTTGCATCGTGAAAAAAGGCAGACAAAAGGCTGCCAGAATAAAGTTGAAACGATAATAATTTAAAGAAAGGAGTATAAAATGAAAATGTCTCGTTTATTTAGCATCGCCCTTTTGGGAGTCGCCTTGGCGGTGACTCCGGTATACGCCCAACGTGGCGGCGGTGGCGGCGGTCGTAGCGGTGGCGGCGGCCACAGCAGCGGAAGTGTAAGTAGCAGCCGTGGCGGCGGCGGCGGTTTTTCGAGCAGCCGTAGCAGCGGCAGTAGCTACTCTAGCAGCCGCAGCAGTAGTTCAAGCAGTTATTCTGGTAGCCGCAGCAGTTCGAGCTACTCTGGCAGCCGCAGCAACTCGAGCTACAGCTCGCCCAATGTGAGCAGCAGCATACGCAGCAGTTCGTCGTCTTCGTACTCGGGCTCTCGTTCGTCGTCTGACTATGGCAGCCGTTCGGATGGCGGTGCAGCCGTTTCGCGTGGCGGCAGCCATCAGTCGCGTACTGGCAGCGTGCCAGCACAGATACGTAGTCGCAGCAACGCCGCCGCTATGCGCGACGGAGGTCGCAACACGGGCGGCACCCTTCGCGGTGACGTAGGTCGCCGTGGCGACGGCCCTGCTGGCAGCACTGTCGGCGGCGGTCGCCCGCACGGCGTGGCTCCTACTCCCGCTGGTGGCTATGCCCGTCCAGGCAATCCCAACGGCCCCATGCCTCCCTCGCACCGTCCAATGCACCCTGCACCCTACTTTATGCACCCCCATCACCATCACATGGTTCACTGCCACAGACTTTATTGGGACCCGTTCCCCCCGCGTCCTTGGTTCTGGCCCGGATTCTGGTTCTACTGCAACAACTATTGGTATGACTATCATGTCACTGACGTAGTGGTGGTGAGAGAGTATGCCCGTGAGACCTACAATGTCGACCTGATCACCTACGCCATCAGCGGCGACTACATGTATGCCCTTATCAACGACCCCGACGGACACACATACCTGCAGATTTATGACAAGAATGACAAGTTGCTTGCCGAACAGCAGGTAAGCCGCAAATACTGCAAGATGCAGATTGACCCCGAAAATGGTGGCTGCTGGATTATGAAGAAGCGCGACAAAGACCCACTGCTGTTCTTCTACACCCCCGAAGGCCAACTGCTCATCTACGAGGCCGACAAATAGGAACTATTTGATTTGCAAAGTTATCATACTAAAAAGCGGGAGCCACATTAGCGGCTCCTGTTTTTTTGCATATATGCAAAAAAAGCCGCAAGAGAAGTATCGTCTCTTGCGGCTTTTATAAAAGTTTATCTTGTTCTATTTGACGATTATCTCCAGCACTCTGTTTACATCATCTTCGGACAGTTCGTGGTGCATGGGAAGGCAGATAACCTCGTTGGCAATGCGCGTGGCATTGGGGAGGTTTTCCGCGGTGGCACTTGGCAATCCACGATAAGTGCTGAATGTGCTGATGAGAGGATAGAAGTAGCGACGGCCCATGATACCTTGCTCGCGCAACTTGAAAAACAATTCATCGCGAGTCATGCCATACTCCTCAGCATTGACGAATATTGGAAAATAGCTATAGTTGTGCCTTACGCCCGGCATGTCGTCGAAAAAACGTATACCCTCTACAGGACGAAGCGCCTCACGATAATGTATCGCAACACGATGGCGGGCTTCGATGGCGGAATCAATCTGACGAAGATTAAGCAGTCCAAAAACGGCACGCACCTCGTCCATCTTGCTGTTGATACCTGGGGCAATAACCTCAGTCTCACTTTCGAAACCAAAGTTTTTAAGATAATCAATACGCTGCTTGGTGGCGGCATCGTGCATCACCATGGCCCCACCTTCGATCGTATTGAACACCTTTGTGGCGTGAAAACTCAATGTGGAGATGTCGCCATATTCCAGAATTGACTTCCCATTCACTTCAACACCAAAACAATGGGCAGCATCATATATCACCTTTAGTCCATACTTGTCAGCAATCTGCTGAATACGGACTATGTCGCATGGCTTCCCATAGCAATGGACCGGCATAATGGCTGTTGTCCGTGGAGTGATGGCTGCCTCAATCCTGTCAGGATCCATTCCACAGTTGCTCGGGTCGATGTCGACGAAGACTGGTTTCAATCCGTTCCACCAAATGCTATGGGTGGTGGCAACAAAGCTATATGGAGTCGTTATAACCTCACCACTCACCCGCAATGCTTGAAGTGCAGTGAGTAACGGAAGCGTACCATTGGTGAAGAGACTTAAATACGGCACCTTCAAATAGGCACAAAGAGCCTCTTCCAACTGCTGGTGGAAACGTCCATTATTAGTAACCCACTTGCTCTCCCAGATTTCTTTCAGCATCTGGGAAAAATCGTCCAAATCGGGCAGTAAGGGTGTGGTAACATTCATCTTATCGCTTTTTCTCTCTAATCCGCGGGCTGTAGACTACTTTCTCTTTCTCAATCCCTTCCTTTTGGTAGAATCAGCTTTATTCCCCTCTTCGTCGTCATCCTGGTCCGTCTTCTCGCTATAGCCATATCCATAGCCGTAACCATAGCCATAACCGTAGCCATAACCGTAACCATAGCCGTAGCCGTAACCATAGTTGCGACCATACAGAGGCTGTTTGTCATACTTCACATCGTTCAAGATAATACACATCTTGGGGAATGCACCGTCCTTATAGAGACGCTCTACATCCAGCAACATACGTTTGTCGAACAATCTCGCACGAATCAAGAAGATAGTATGGTCAGCCACATGCTTCACAATGTCGGTATCCACCACCATTCCCGCCGGTGTACTGTCGAGAATGATATAATCGTACTTGTCACGCAGATAATCTATCAGCTTATCGAAAAGAGGCGAGCTCAACAACTCTGCAGGGTTGGGCGGCAGGGGTCCTGAGAAAAGGGTGTCGACACCTGCTGCCACCACATCGTGCTGGATGAGGCTGTCAATATCCGTCTCTTTCAACGTGAGATAGTTCACAATTCCTGGTTTCTTGCGAGAATAGAATTTACGCGTGAGCGAACCTTTGCGCAAATCCAAATCCATCAACAGCACCTTTTTGTTTGCCAATCCGATACTTGCAGCAAGATTGCTCGTCATGAAAGTCTTACCTGAACCTGGTACCAACGAAGAGAATAGCAGGACCTTCGCCTTACCTTGCTGGTCGCCTCCCAAGAACTCAATCTTGGCTCGCAAGTGCCTGAACGATTCGGCTATGCCGTCATGTTCTTTCTCGGTAATCACAATATTGCGATCGTCATCTTCTGGCAATGCAGGTATTTCAGCAAGGAACGGGACCGACGTAGCCGATTCAATATCTGCATAGCTCTTCACCTGCGTATCGAATAGTTTTCTCAACAGATAGAATGCCACGGGGACAAGCAGTCCGATAATGGCACCTACAAAGGTCATGTGCGACGTATTGGGCGACACCGGATTCTTGTTCACTGGCGCGGGATCAATAATCTTGGCATAACCCTCCAAGGAAGGTTTGCTAATCATCAGTTCCTCACGACGGGTTAGCAACGACACATACAACTGCTCCTTAATCTTCTGATTTCTCTCCAGTTCATCCAAGTGAAGCTGCTGTATTGGCACGGCACGAACCCTCGCAGAAGCCTCATTGGCAATATTGCGTTCGTTTACAATGCGCTGTTCCAGCGAGGAGATATAGCCTTCAGTCATGCTGATCAGGTCTTCGCGTTGCTGATTCTGGTTCGCAATGGCACGAGCTGCTACAGGGTTGTTCACCGTTCCCATCTCCTTATAGTGAGCAACTTCTTGGGCATGACTATTATATTTAGTCAAGTACGATGCCACCACGCCATTAGAGACAGCACCCAACGGAATCACCTCAGTGCCATCGCTAGATTTGATGGTCGACAGTAGGTCGCGCGCCATACCCAATTCGTTCTGCAGGCGCGAAGCCTCGTTGTCTGAACGCAAACTTGTACTGACATAACCTCCACCAAAAGCAGTAGATGCCATCACATTCGAGCTACTACGATATGCTGCAATAGCCGACTCTTGTGCACCCAAATCACTACTGATAATGTTAATACGCTCGTTGATGTAGTTGTAGGTATCATTTATAATGCGTTTCTTATCGTTCACAGCACCCTCATTGTAGACACGAATCACGGCGTTAATAAAGTCGGCACAACGCTGGGGTGAGTAGTCCTTCATATACAGATTCAGAATCGTATTACGGTCATCGTTGCGTTTCACCACCAATTTCGAACGGTAGTAGTCCGTTATGGACGACACATCGCGGTGTTCCACCTTAATCTCCTGACCCACCGACCTGTCCACAAAAGTCCACGTCTTGTGGGCAATCAATCGTCCCATCGGAGTCATCACCGGCTTGTCCAACGGTATCAACAACGAATGATGATTCGCACGGCGAAGCAGCACATGCTCCTTATCCACTATCTTCAGCATTAGGCAGTCGGGCAACATAAAGCCGTTCGAATCAAACTCCAGTTCCACAGGCGATATGGCGTAAAGATTCTTAGTACGCTTTAAGAAGCGAGTCTCGGTACTATACATCACGTTCAATTTCAAATCCTCCACGGCTCTTTGGATTGTCGATTTCGAGGTGAGAATCATCATCTCGTTATTAATCGTACTAGAGTAGAACGAGCGGAGACCCAATGCACTCTTGATTGAAAGCTCACGGGTATCGTCATCATTGATACCAAGGCTATTTCCACTTCGGATCAGAATCTTGGCCTGGCTGGCATACACCTTATCCTGCCGACGTGCCAAGAAGTTGGCCACCAAGCCACCTATCAGGGCAAAGATAAGCAACCAGTGGATATTGCGGAGAAGCAGGAACACCAAATCCTTGATATGAAACGATACCGACTGTTTCTCATCAAGGAACGAGAGATTGGTGTAATTGGGATTTGCGTTATTGGTATTGTTTGAATTGTCCATCTTTACAATATTAGAAAGGGTGAAATAAATTCCAATTTAGTCATTTAGTTTCTCGGCTTCAAATAGCTGGCTATCGTGACAATAAATGTCAGTGTCGACAAACCGATTGACAACCACGAAGCGAAATTCCTTGCCTCACGACGCGGTGTATCCTTGGTATAGTTCTGAGTGATGATAAAGTCGTTCTGCTGCAGCATAAAGAATGGGTCTTGGAACACCGAAGAGGAACGGGGGTCGAGATATCTCATCACCATCTTCCCGTCCACTTCTCGCATCACCGCAATCTTATTGCGGCTAGTATAGGCATTCAGACCGCCCGCCAATGCCAATGCCTCCAAGAAGGTACACCGTTCGTTGCTGATGGTAATAGCCTTGCCGCCTTCAGCTCCAAGGAAGAAAATCTTGAAGTTCGAAAAGCGGACCACTACCACCGCATCTGTCAGCATCCCATTAGCAATCAAGAGATGGCTTATAGTATCCTGAAGTTCCAGACGGGTCAAACCCGCCGCATGAATAGCTCCCAGCACTGGGAACTGAATGTTACCGTTCACATCCACCAGATAGGCTCCTCGGCGATAACCATTCATTGCATTCGAAGAAAACGAACTCATGTTAAATGGCTTTGCCTGCAACTCGTCGGATGAAAAAACATAAATGTCCAACTCATCATAAGGAGCAACACGAGCCTGGAACATATTCTCAAGCTCAATTTGAGTACCATGGCGCATGTCCTGCAGATAGTTCACCTCTCCAGGCGTGAGACAGGAAGTTAAAAGCATCCCTGCCAGCAAAGAAACAAATAGTAACTTGTATACTCTTTTCATGATATGATAAAATATTAATTAATAACGTAGAAAAAAAACTTTTATTGCAAACAATTGTTGAATTCTTATTATTTTTTCTTATTCCTAATTAGAACGCGTTTGATACAATTCTTAACAGTTTGAGAACAAAACTCTTTGACATACTTAAATCCAAAAGGATTCCATCGCTGGGGATGTGTGGTAATGAGCATCGCATATTTCGATTTTCGAAGAGGCGATTTGGAGTCCCTCAGTTGGGCTATTATGTCGTTGGTAGTATGGAACACCAACCCCTGCGACTCCCATTGCTCCTGATACTGCGGTATCTTGTCGCGGACGCTGACATGGTATCCGTCCCACCTGCGCCCAGTATCGGTAACATACAGTGTTTGTGCAAAATCAGTATCAAAATAAGGCTCGTAATCAATACCTAACGAACGGTAGTCATAGTGCTTCCAAAGGTCCTTGCTATCGTATGGACTACGGGGCGAACCATGCATACAGATTTTACTAATTGGGGCTATCTGACGCAATTTTGCCAAGTTATCACAAAAGTCACGATACGCCTCCTCCATGTTTCCATGACAAGTGGTGAGAGATTCATAATGATAACCAATCTCATGTCCCAAATCGGCAATAGCTTTGATGATTGTCTCATCATAACTCTCCGGCACCATCCTAAAATAATACACAGCCCGAAGTCCCAGCTGGTTTTCTATCTCAGCCGTCCGTAACGAGTTTTGTGGAAGCAAATCGACATCATGCCTCAATTGAAAGGCGATACCGCTATCAATAAGGGAGACCAATAACTGTCTATATTTCAAAAGAGTAAAGTCCATAAACTATATTTGAAGAATGTGTCAGTCAAAGTGCGTCATTTATCCTATCAAAAATTCGTTGGGCAGCATTGCCGTCACCATACGGATTTGATACCTTACGAATTGTATTATAATAATCGACATCATCAACAAGCCGACCCACTTCGCTTACAATAAGATTATAGTCCGTACCAACAAGCTTTACCGTGCCCGCCTCAAGGGCTTCAGGACGTTCTGTAGTGTCTCTCATCACTAGGACAGGCTTACCCAATCCTGGAGCCTCCTCCTGTATTCCACCACTATCGGTAAGCACCAAATAGCTCTTCTCCATCAAATAAACAAAAGATATGTACTGGAGCGGCTCGATGAAGAAAAAGTTTGGGTAAACCGAAAGATTCTCTCCAAACACCTCATGAATAGGTCTACGGACATTGGGGTTAAGGTGCATCGGATACACAAAATCCACATCAGGATATGCTGTCGACAAATCCTTCATGGCCGTCAGCATATTGATGAATCCAACCCCGAAATTCTCTCTACGATGACCCGTTATCAACACCAGTTTACGACCCATCGAATTAGTTTCTTTCTCCCCGTTCCTTTCCCTTGTGCCAACCCCTTTCAGACGGCGCACATCATATCCAGCCTCAGCCAGTATCCTCTCTTGCTCAGCTGCCAACTCGCTATCCGCCGCCAGCCTGTCCACCACCATGTGGAGGGCATCAATGACCGTATTGCCAGTAACGACAATATTCTTCCCATCCACATTCTCGTCCAATAGGTTCTTCCGATTGAGGGCCGTCGGTGCAAAATGAAATGTGGCAATACGTCCCGTTATCTGGCGGTTCATCTCCTCGGGCCACGGACTATAAATATTGCGAGTTCGAAGCCCCGCCTCGACATGTCCTACAGGGATTTGTTGATAAAACGCCGCCAATGCTGCTGCCGTACTAGTCGTAGTATCACCGTGCACCAACACCACATCAGGCCGCAGTTGTTTCAACACATCACGCATACCCAGCAACACCAAGGAGGTCACGTCATACAGGTCCTGCCCAGGCTTCATGATATTCAAATCATAGTCGGGCTTCACGTCAAAAATCCTCAACACCTGGTCAAGCATCTCACGATGCTGCCCTGTAACACACACAATAGTTTCAAAGACATCCGGACGCTCCTTAAACTTCCGCACCAGCGGACACATCTTAATAGCTTCGGGTCTCGTGCCGAAGACTATCATAACCTTTCTCATTCCCCAATAAATATTGTTTGATTGTCTGACTGCTTGATTATTTGAGTATCTGATGCCTGCCATTCAAGCATTCAGTAATCAACACATTTCAAGCATCCTAATTCAAATATGATAAACACCTTCGATTGGGCAAATGTTGTGACAATCCAAAATCACTTTCTGCTTCAGTCTATCCCAATTCTGCATGATATGATTGTGCTTCACCATAATCACCACCATGTCCACCGAATCCAGGAATTGGTCAAAATCAAGCACCTGGTTCGGCGCCACCACCTTGTCAGTAAAGAATGGGTCAAAACTCTTCAACGGACTGGCAAGGTGGCGTTCTTGAATATCAAGCAGTTGTAGCGTCGGACTCTCACGTATGTCGTCTACATTCTCCTTATAGGTGATACCATAGAGTCCCACCCGGCCACAATCCGTAATGCCATGCCTACGCATTATCTCGTGAATCCGCTCCAGAACAAAGGCAGGCTGAGAGTCATTTGTTTGCATCGACTCGTTAATCACGTTAGCAAGCTGGGGGTAGTCGCCGACAAGGAACCACGGGTCGACACTTATACAATGGCCACCCACACCAGGACCCGGTTGCAGAATATTCACCCGGGGATGCATATTGCATATACGAATTATCTCATACACATCCATATCGTCATGACGGCAGATACGTGCCAACTCGTTGGCAAAGGCGATATTCACCGCACGAAACGTATTCTCCACCACCTTGGTCATCTCCGCCGTACGTATATCCGTGACCACAATCTCTCCCTGGCAGAACGACGCATAGCACTTGCGGACACGCTCGCCCACCTCACGGCTGTCTGCGCCTATCGTCCTATTGTTGTGAATCAACTCATACATCATATTGCCCGGAATAATACGTTCCGGAGCATGCACCAGATGGATGTCTTCACCTATTTTAAACCCATTCGACTCAATCACCGGCCGCACAAAACGGTCTATCGTTCCAGGCGAGACGGTCGACTCCACCACCACCACACTCCCCTTCAAACACACCTTCATCACCTCCTTCACCGCAGCCACCACATAGCTGGCATCCACCTTCTTCGAAAACTTATCATACGGAGTGGGGACCGACACTATATACATGTCCGTCTTCTGATATTCAGTTGTAAACTTAATTCCTGCCTGCACAGCAGACGCGTACAACTCCTCCAGCCCATCCTCCTTGAACGTGGTGCTACCCGCATTCAGCATCGCTACCAACTCTTTGCTATAATCCGTACCCACCACTTCCTGCCCATGCGATGCCATCATGAGAGCCGTAGGAAGGCCGATATATCCTAATCCAATTACGTTTATCATTGTCTGTATTTTATTATTCGAGCAGGATTCCCTGCAACTACTGCGTAAGGAGGAACGTCGTGCGTCACCACACTACAGGCACCCACAACAGCCCCATCACCTATCGACTTAACATTCGACAGAATGGTCACGCGCTCTGCTATCCATACATCGTTCCCAATCGTCAGGCTCGTCTTCGCGCGCGAACCCTGCCGGCCGATAGTCTTCGTCTTATCCATAAACACATGACCACCGCCAACAACATGCACATCCCTTGCTATCATGGTATTATTGCCCACCACCAACGTAGAGTTCGTAATCCTGAAGTTGTCGCCAAGCCCCGATCTATTACCCAACGAAATCTCGTTTTTGCCGAAATACACACGTCGTTCGACATTAATCCAGTCACCTGCACTCACGAACAACATCTTGCATATCCTGCCACGCAATCTACGGCACAGCCCTCCCACCACAGGAAACCTGCTAGTCGGCAGAAACTGGGCAAACCCATAGTAAAGTATAAACGCTATTTTCTTCATCCTATATTATCACCTGACTACCAAAGCATTTAAGCAAGAAATAATAATTGAGAATTATTCGATGTTAACCTCCAAACTTCAAACTAATATCCTGTCAATTATGCCAAAGACCTCCTTCTGAACCGTGGCACTCCTCTCCATCGAACCACATCCGCGTTTCGCACTCATCACATACCGACGGATATCGTCAGGATTCCTCGACTTGTATTCAAGACCTTTCTTCTGCAACTCAATATCCACCGACAAAAACTCTGCTCCCGGGAAGAAACTCACGGCAGGAACCCCCATCAAGGCGGCCTCCCTCGCAAAAGTCCCCGCCCCCGTCAACACAGCCTTCGCATTGTGGCAGACATCCAACCCGTTCAGCGGCCCCTCCGGATACCACACATTCTGATACCCCTCGGCATACTTCTTCTCCTCCTCATACCTAGGCAGGAAAAGAATATTGCAATCCGTAAACCGCTCGAAAAGCTCAGGCACAATCGTCTTACTATCCTTCGGCACATACGATGCCTTCAGATTCTCCGGTCTCACCACTATGTAGTCCTTAAAAGGCAGACGCTCCAAAAACTCATCATCCGGCACATAGTCAGCCAGATAAATATCCTCCTTAAACCCATCGAAAGCAAATATCCGCGAGTCCGGGATACGGTACTTCCGCTGAATCCTCCTATAGTCGAAACTAGCAGGAAACATAAAGTAACTTCCCAGCCTATACGAAAAGTATTTAAACGAAATATCGTTATCGCTAAACACGACAGACTTCTTCCCCCGCAGGAAAGCAACCGTGGAAGTATAGTTACCCCCTAAAGACAAGGCATAATCAAATTTGGGCACTTTAAACAACAGGACCAACATCCTGCTCAGCAACCCGAGTACCTTGTTCAGCCTACTCTTCCCCCTATAGGAGCCATACACCAAAGGGTTGAAACCGCGCTGCTTCAGCAACGGAACCGTCTCCGAGAAATCGCGTGCGGTAATAATCAGTTCATGCTCCTTCTCCAGATGTCTGATTATGGGAGTCAGCACTATCACATGGGGAGTATTGGTAATATCAATCCATATTTTCATACCGAAACACAAATTATTGCTTAAACGTGTTAATGATGCTGATTAGTTAAAACAATTGTCGAACCCCTAATCACCATTCGAACCCTCGCCCTCTTGGACGAACGTCCTGATAACCCTGGCAGGCGAGCCGACAGCCACACAATAGGGAGGAACATCGCGCGTCACCACACTGCCCGCACCGATAATGGCACCCTCACCGATAGTCACACCCGGCATAATAATGGCACCGATGCCTATATGCGCACCGTCCTTGATTACCACACGCCCCACCTTAAATGGGCAGTCGATAGCATACATGCCCGGCTTATAATGAGACAGGTCACGCTGATGGCAAAGAATCATCACACCCTGGGTGACAAAAACCCCCTTGCCAATCTCTATCAACTCCGGATTGTGGTCGTCAAGATATGCCCCGCGCGAGATATGCGACTGCTTCCCAACCTTCACACCACGCATACGATGGCACGCCACCGTAACAAAATAGGGAAAAGTAAACATCGTAAGGATTGAAAGAAGCCTTATCCATATTCCCCTAATTATAGAAAAAAAAGAACGTTGTTCAAAATTTGGCATAGCAAATATTATTATTAATGTTTAGTGCTTAACGGTTAGTGGCCAGAGAATTGGCTGACGCATCGGATAATATTCTCTATTTAGCAAATGCGTTTATTTAACCTTTAAACAAAAGTCTGTTTCGTTCCCACCTTACTCTCAATCACGACCAACCTCGCGCCACTGCAAAATGGGTCAGTTATTGGCTGCCGAAGCGATAAAGAAGCCTTGATGATTCCTTAATGAATCGAAAGTCACAGGGAGTCAGCCGTGTAATTGGTTGAATGAGACGACACTTGAACGCTTGAGCAGCTGGCGCAACAAATACTCGTACGGCCAGTCGAGCCCTATCTTTTCTCCCAATAGTCATATTCCGAAACACAATAATCCTCCTTACCCGAAGGTAGGGTGGGTATCTCGTCGACAAAGGCCAGTTCCACCCGCGAACCCACAAAATGATTCTCGTAATTGGCAACAATATATTCGAACTGTTCTTTTGGTTCGGACGGGTTCTTCAGTTTCAACAGTATGCGGATGTCGCCTTGGGCATCCTGACGTATTTGGAACTTGTCAATCTTATAATACAACTTTTGGTATTCAGGATTGTGATAGTTCAGCTCGGGATAAAACATCATCGGGAGGATTGTCGGTGAGATAGGCACTCCCTGCTTGTTGTACATCAGCCTGCCTGCCCTGCCCATGACCTCGCCGATAAGTCTTGTGCTCCTCCCACAGGAACATTTCTCACCCTTCATGTATGCCATGTCGCCCACATGATAGCGCAAGAACGGGAAAACATAGTTGTCCAAGTCTGTTGTGCACACAAATCCTGTCTCACCCACCGGAAGGACCTTGCCTTCCTTGTCCGTAATCTCTATCACACACGACTCCTCGGTGATGTGCAGGCCTTCCCTCTTAGGGCATTCGTGAGTCAGTATGCCTCCGTCGCCAGCTCCGTATGCGTCATACACCGGAGCCTTGAACACCTCTTCCAACTTGCGCCTGTATTCTGGCATCAACACCTCGCCCGTGGTCAAAACCACCTTTATCGGACAGACTGGCAACCCCATCTTCTCAATATACCTTGCCAAGATATAGAGCGACGAGCCATATCCCCTCACTGCCCGAGGCCTTAGTTTCATAAATGCCTCATAGTTGCGCTGCATACCCTCGTCGGTGACATCTGCGCCACTATATTTGAAATTGCGCATGATGACACGGTCATAGAGTCCCTTAAACGACAGCAGACGGTCCTTCTGATTAATCGAATTGCCGCCCAACGAATATATCTTGTCGCCCAGATTCAGTCCGTACCACTCCCACGCCCTGAGCGAGGAAGCCTTCCAACTGCTCCATTCCGCCCTGTCGGTGCAAAATTTCAGCGGCATACCAGTGCTGCCCCCCGTCGACGAACCGCGGCGGCGTTTAGGGCTGACGGCGGTACTAAACATGTCATCATAATTGTCTCGGATAATCTGCTTGGTGAGCACCGGCAGTTGTTGCAAGTCTTCGCGCGAACGTATCTGTTCGGGCTTGATTCCGCAGGAGTCAAACAGGCGTGTGTAATAAGGCACCGTCTCATAGCAGTGTTTTACCAACCGCTGTAGCTTACGGTTCTGCAAGTCACGCAGCTCTGCCTCGGAAAGCATGTCGCTACGGCGCATTTCCTTCAACTTCTCCACCACATTGCTCCCATACACAAGGTCGCCCAGCGGCAGGAAAAGGTATCTGTCCAAATAATTATAGAGTGTCATATATAGTCATTATTTTTTTAGCCACCTCGTCAGTGGTCAACCCCAGCGAAACGATTCTATCCCTTCCTTCGGTGCGGCCTCCAAACGCCAGCACCGACCGGATACCTTGGGCAAGTGACGCAACGTCGCCCTTGGATGCTACCGACGTGCCCGGAATACCCCCCGTCACCCATCTGACATCACCCACATCGGTACTCACTATCGGCAACCCGCATGCCATTGCCTCTTTGACAACGTTTGGCGAACCCTCACATACCGAAGTTAGCAACAGCGCATCGGCAGCACACATATAAGTGACCACCTCGTCGTGACTCCGGTCAAAAACTGGGAACAACACCACATCGGGGTCCTCCAACAAAGCAACAGCCCGCTGGGCAAGCGGAAAACGTTTCTCGCTCCGCGAAGGATTGGAGCACCAAACGACATATTTCTTATCCGCCTCAAAACCACACTTCTCACGTGCCGTTACTTTGTCCACCACGGCAAACTGTCCAAGATTAACCCCATTGGGCACCACAGGCAAATCCATCCCCAGCTGGTCGGCCGTGCGTTGCGACTTCACAAGGGTGGCATCCCACACATGCTTGATAAAGAAACTCACCCAACGCTTCTTGAACGAAGGTCTAGGGAAACTGCCCAAGATAGACACCACCGTCTTCACCTTGGTGCAACATGTAGCCACTGCAGCCACCAGCCCACACACTGAGTAGTGGGCATGGACTACATCAGGCCGCTCTTTCCTGACCAACTTCCGAAGGCGACCTATCGCTTTGGCATAAGCTTTCCACCCACGCCCCGTTATAGGGAAAAGCACCATGTCAAGGCCCTCCCGCTGCAACGAGTCATACTGCGAACGCACAAAGGCACTCACAGTGCCCACCGCCTTGTTGCCACTAGCTACAAATATTACTTTCATTTCTATTTCAAATTGTTCCAATACCAGTCGCACGCCTGTTCGAAACCACGCAGCGCGTCATATTGTGGTTGGTAGCCCAATATCTGTTGCGCCTTGGCGATAGATGCCTGAGAGTGGGGAATGTCACCTGGGCGATTGGGCCTGTACACAGGTTCGATATCCTTAATGCTGCTATCATAACGAGCCAGATTGCTCCGCAGACAGGCAAACAATTGGTTGAGCGTCGTGTTACCACCGTATGCCACATTAAACACCATGTCGATAGGGGAGTTTGGCGGCAGAGTCTTATTATATAGTGTTGCCCGCTGGCGGAGAGTGTCGGATGGGACGGTGGCAGCAAGTTCGTTGGCCTGTATGACATTGTCGACATATGTGAAGTCGCGCGAGTAGCTGCCGTCACCATTAATAAACGGCTGCTGATGATTGATGAGAGCCTTCACCCAGAGAGGTATCACCGCAGCATAGGCTCCATGAGGGTCCTGCCGACGACCGAACACGTTAAAGTAGCGCAAGCCGATAGTCTCAATACCATAAAGACTGGAAAAGACATTGGCATACAGCTCATTCACAAACTTAGTGATAGCATAGGGCGACAATGGACGGCCGATATTGTGCTCAACCTTGGGCAGAACCTTGCTGTCACCGTAGGTCGAGGAACTGGCTGCATAGACAAATCGGCGTACACCCGCATCGCGTGCCGCCACCAGCATGTTGAGAAAACCGTCGATATTGTTACTGTTTGTGTTGATCGGGTCGTTGATGCTTCGGGGGACACTGCCCAAAGCAGCCTCATGCAGCACCACGTCGGCACCAGCCGCCATTTTGCGGCAAGTATCCATATCACGAATATCCCCCTCCACAAAATGGAAGTTCGACAGCGTCAGTAGAGGCTCTATATTGTGTCGGAACCCTGTTGAGAGATTGTCCAAACAAGTCACCTCATATCCTTTCGACACAAAATACTCGCACAAGTTAGAACCAATAAAACCGGCACCACCGGTAATCGTTATTCTCATTTCGACTTTTAATTTTAATTGTATAATTGTTGCCTTCAACAATTATTCATTTCTACATCCAACCATTCAAAGAGCGTTTTCAAACAAATCCCAAAAACGTTTCACGTCCTTTTTATACACCCACTCGGAGAACGATTCGCTAATCACATGACTTGTCTTGCGATAGAGCAGCGAGGGCGCATTGTTCACCTCGTAGAAGAACAGACCATCTTCCTCATACATCGGATTGGCGATAGACATGTAGCGTGTGCCCTCAATGGCATTGCCCGCATCGGCCGCGGCATCAATAATAAGACAGCCTTTCTTCATTCTCTTCAGGTCGTCTTTAGTAATGATATGAGGAACCGTCCCGTCCACCTCGATGCCATTTATGACGATGTCATACTCACCAATAGTCTCATAGAACTCGTTCATCGTCTTGCGATAAAACAGACGCACATCTGCATTATACTTCGAGATACAGCTATATGCTCCCTGAGAACAACTGCCGCAAGCCAAGACGGCTATTCTAGTAGAAGAATCAGGATACATCCCGAAATGTAACAACGCATGCTGCACACTTGCAACTCCTGCATAGAAACTGTTTTTCCACACAAAATTCTTCTTAATGAAGGGTATGGGTATATGAATGTCGCCAATGTTTGCCGTCGGATAGATATTGTCGAGGTCCACAATCTTCATTTTCTTCCCATACGCCACAGTCCGGTAGAAATCAGTTCCCGATCCTGTCGGGTGCGTCCATCCGATAATCATCTGCCCCTCGCGCAAGTGCTCATAATCTTCCGGTTGAATCAGTTTAAGGCAGAATATCGTGTCGCAGGTTGCAAAGATATTGGCGCGACTATCTATCTTACATCCCTTCCTCTCATATGCTTCATTACCAATAGCCAACGAAGAGCCATATCCATCCTCGATGATGAGCTCGTTTTCAAAATCGCCAGTGATGTGTTCAGGCAACAATGCCACACGTTTCTCTCCCGGATATGTCGGTGTGATAAATCCTAGTTTCATCTGTTAAGTTTTTTGTCTAAGGTTTACATTTTAGGGTTAAAGGGCGGTAGCCAAAGATAAATAATACACATTATTACAATATTCCTCTAGTTCCCAATTTGAAGAAAGCCCACGCAAATACCATGACGGGGACTACCCTCCACCAAATCTTCACCCATCTGTAGTTTTGCTCGGAAACGAGCGAAACCCCGTATGCCGCCATCACAAGCAGTACAGGCACGCCTGGCAACAGAAACCTCTCGGCGTTGGCAAATCCGCTCATCGAGATGATACCCAAGTATGCCACCTCGAAGGCACCCATAAGCGAAAGGTCGCGCCAGTTCTTGGTTCGGAATAATGCGTCGAACAATGCGATAAGCACAAAGATACCCAAAAAGTTGCGCACATAGTTACCACCATGTATCAGCTGCTGGTTATACTGCTCGTCAACGTCCACCATCGTTGGGAACGGGAGAACGAATATCATCGGGGCCATCACCGCGCCAGTGGCATATTCGGCCCACTTATAACCCCTCATCACCTGTTGCGTGCGCTTCGACGACTGGTTGTCACCACGCGTCTCCCACAATCCTCTTGCCTCGTTTGCGATAGATCCTCCAGCCAGCACACCCAATCCTATCACCGCCCAGGTGATAAGCACTACGCGGTTCCAGTTGCCCACCATCCTGTTGGTGGTGAACACCAGTGCCGAGATGATGGCAAAGATAACTGCGGCACCTAACACATTTCGGAAGAAGAAAAGGCTGACTACCAACAAAGCCTCAATGACGACATCCCAAAGTTTCAGCTTACCCTTGTGCAACATACTGTCGGTCTGATTCAGACTGGCCACAGCCAGAAACAACATCTCAGTCTCCTTCAGATGCATACCGCAATACATTATCAAGTTGGGCATCAAGCAGCAGAACACACCTGCCATGCGTGCCACCTCGTCGCCCAAAGTGCGCTTCGCCATCCGATACACCATCACGCACATCCACGAACTGAGCAGGCACTTAATCACACGGACGAGATAGATATTGGGGCCAAAGATATTGTAGAGCAAAGCAAGATATATAGGGTATCCACGGTCGCCAATAGAGCGGTGCCGAAGATAGTCGAACGCCACCGACCAACCCTCCTCGCTAAACCAAATTGCCTCGCTGTGATAGCCAAACGAGTCGCTAGCTCCAAACTCAAACGGTATACCTGTCTTGATAAGATAGAAAAAATAGGAGAACGTGACCCATACCAGCCTCAACCCTAACGCAGTGAAGAAAAGCTTGCGGACAAACTTGCCTTCCTCCAGCCCACTCCATTTATGGGAGTATCGATGAGAAAGGAGAAAGAACAGTAGCACCCACATAATGCCGATGGCAATATAGATGGGAGCCAGCATGTGGCGATAGAAGACCACCGACACTATGGCAAGCGATGCAAGATATATGAGTATAGCCTTAGTGGCGAACTGTTTGGGAAAATATGGTATCATGTATTTTAGTTGATAATCTTTTTTAACCTACTCTTAACAACAGCACCTAAACTGAGACAAGTGAAACGGATTCGCTGCCACCAGAGTGGGGTATGATATAGACGGTACAGGCTCGGCGAGACATGCGACCAGTCAATCCTCGCCAGCTGGGCAAGAGACTCTGAATGGTATTCTCTAGAAAGATAGTACCGAAAGAGTCCGCTGGCGCGTAGCCTGTCGAGAAGTACCTTCAGGTCCGCGTTGTGAGACTCCTCCTCTGCCAGATAGTCCAAACTCCACAACATGTGGCTCTCAGGCTTGTGCAGGCGGCGAGTGGCACGTTTCTTGGGTGGTAGGTCTTGGAAATAATTTGCCAACGGTCGGCCTGTCAACGCCACCTTCTGTTTCAGCGCAATCCTAATCCAGAGGTCGAAATCCTCGCCTAAAGAAATGCCGCTCCTGAATCCGCCCGATTGGGTAAACACACCGTGAGGGATGGCCACCGAACTCGAGGTGATGGGCATACAGAGTGTGCGTGCATATGTTTGACAATAATCGATATAGCCTCTTTGAAAGTCCTTCTCCACACCTATTGGAGCGACCCTCCTCTGTCCATTTTTGACCAAATAGAAACCCGTTCCATAGAGTCCTGCATCAGGACATTCGACAATTAGTTGCTCAACTTCCTCCAAGAAAGTGGGCTCCCACCAATCGTCAGCATCCAGGAAACAGACATACTCTCCTTGCGCCATTTCCACTCCTCGGTTTCGGGCTGCGGCCACTCCCGCATTGGTCTGACGTACCACCTTGCAGTCATGATGGCCTACCACAGCCTGACGTGCTACATGTAGAGAGTCGTCGGTGCTGCCATCGTCAACCACTATGGTCTCATAGTCACCACACGTCTGCGCGAAGATGCTATTCAGAGTCCTCACAACATATTCCGACTTGTTGTACAGGGGTACTATCACCGAAAATTTCATGCTCTCAACCTTTCCGCTTAAACCATGAACCCTCATGACGTAGCAGCCGTTTCAGCCGCCGGTTCAACCGATAGGGTAGATTCCGCCAACCGACCCTGCCATAATTGTGCGGGTCAAAATAGGTGCGTTGGAAATCGTCGTCTGCTTGTCGCTGAATGCTACAGTCGACGGGATGATTCAAGGGCAGTATGGGATAGGTCCGCCGAGCGGCCATTGGTGAATTCGCACTGGAGGTATGCGTGGCCTCCTTGCAGAAACCGATGTTTGTACTCAGGTTCACATTGGGGAGGATGCCCTTGGCACCCCTGCGCCAAATCGACATCCAAAACTGCTGATCCCAGCTAGAACCCTGCAGACCATCCTTATGTATCTCATCCAATCGGGCGCACCAATACTCCCGTTCCCTTAACCCCGCACCATAGCGTTTCAAACATTTTGACAAATCGTGGCGCGAGAAGTCGGCCAACTTGATATCGAAATACTTCCAAGCTCTGCGCCATGTGGCCCATGCACAGAGCGTATGATTCATCTTCGAAAAATAATACGACCCATCGCCATACTTCTTGCCCTCAATCTGCATGCTGCCAATCGCCATCACACTATCATCGCCACGATACCTCTCAAGTAGTTCTGACGCGAAGCCAAAGAAGTCTTGATGCGGCACAGCGTCATCCTCAAGTATTATCCCTTCGTCCACATTCTCAAAAAACCAGGAGATAGCACTCGCGGGACCGGGGCCACACCCCATGTTCTCTTTCGAATAGTACTTCCGTAAGTCACACTGCCAGTCCACCATCTCCTCAATTGACTGTCGCACTTCCTTGCACCGTTCCATGTCAGTGCTATTTCCCTTACGCGCACCATCCTGGAATACAAACAGTCTCTCCGGTCGGCATTGTTTCAATGCCTCCAACACCTGCCGTGTGTGATTCGGACGATTAAAAGTAATAAGCAATACTGGCGTGGTCATCACCTTTGATATTATTGCTTGAATGTGTTTATTGTTAGTATATTTAATGTTGATATGGGCGTTTCACATATTATATCAACAATCAAGCTATCTATACTTTTTCCAATAATAACTATCTATTGGTTTCCTTCCAATCCCATAATGCTTGCGATAACGATAATTCGATTCCCCATCGGTCAACACAGGCACAATACCTTTCTGCCAGAGCGTCTGCTGCGTCGCATTGGTGTATCGCCCCCATGTGTAGGCGAAGAAGGGAACAAAACCTGGGTGCAAATGCAACAATTCGATACACTTTTCCACCGACTCCTCGAACTCCTCAACACTCTGCTTCTTGGCATCGAGATGCTCGTAGCCATGCATTCCCACTGTCACCCATTCGTCCGACAGGCTCCACAACTGGTCATGAGTGATATATTGTGGGTCTTCGGCATATCCTTCACGGCGGCTCTTACCGTCGAGATATTTGGGATTAATGAAGAGGGTCACTGGTATCTGTTCCTTTCTGAGGAAAGGGAGTACCCCTAGTACCGCGGCATCGCCATCATCGCATGTCAACACCGCATAACGTCTTCGCCTCCACCACGGCCTGCGCAGTTTACGATAGGCCTCTTGCAATGGGACGAACCTATATCTCGTCTTCAGCGACAGAATGAAGTCTTCAAACTCTTTGGTCTGCGACCAATCAATCCGTTTGTTTCTGCGTTCGTCGAAAACATCTGACACCACATGAAACACAAACACCTCAATCGGCGCGTAGCGCATTTTCTCCCACCAATGGGAAAGCTTTCTGACGGTAATCCGACTCATTCAGAAAATCCTCTTCATGTTGTTCCAAAAGGTCTTGTGTCCCCGCGTTACAAGCAGTTGCTCCAACGCATAGCGGAACGCCTTCCACTTGTTGGTGGCAGCATAAATGTCCACATGGCACTGGAGTGTCTCGCCATAAATGTGGCGGGCTTCGGGGATGCGGTTCCTACGGTAGAACTCACGGTCGATAGGGAGCGTCACCTTGCAATACTCGGCCTTGGTTATCTGCGACGCTATCCCTCCAGCATGCAGGCGGTACACCCCACCCTCAAAGGCAAACAGACGGCCTTTGCCAGCCATAAGCAGATGGTAAATCTCGTGCTGGTCGCGATAATATTTATATCTCTTCTGCCACTCGGGACTGAACATTGTCTTGCGGAAGAGCATTGTAAGCGGCTGAGTTATCCAATCTTTAAAGAACATCGCCACGGTAACGTCTACGCTCTGCTGCCCCTTGGAGAAGAGAGGTCCGCAGAGGTCTGGGTCGAAGGTACCCTTCGTCTCGTTGTACCGCTGGCAGCGATGGAAACAGACTGAGTAGTCGGGATGGCTTTCCATAAAGTCGACCTGTTTCTGCAACTTCAAGGGGTCGGTCCAATAGTCGTCACCCTCGCAAGAGGCGATATATCGGCCACGGGCACGGGAGTAGTTGAACACGATGTCCATACGCCCCCGGTAGCCGTGGGTGAATTTGTTCTCGGTCTCATATAACGGGAACACCTTATCGGGATACCTCGCCTGATACTCGCGCAGGATATCGTCGGTACCATCGGTCGAGGCATCATCATGCACCAGTATCTCAAAGGGGAAGCTCGTCTGCTGCATCAAGAACCCGTCCAAACATTGGCGCACAAACCGCGCATGGTTGTAGGTCAAGCAGCAGATACTTACCAATGGTATCGCGTCATTCATATTCAATTACAATCTTTCTTTCTATCTCGTCCTGCAACGCTTTCATGGCCTCGCGGCTATCGGCACATGCAACATAAAATCCGATGCGGTTACCTCCGTCTGTAGGGCGACAAATCCTGTCGCCTGGCTTGAAATTCATCTGCCAATAAAGCACCTCACTACGCGAGTCCAACAGGTCGGTACCTATCACCCCCTTCACCACACCGCCCTCTTCAGTGGTGTCGAAAAATTTCAACACCGCCACCTTTCCACCTCGCAACTTCTGAGGGTCGACAACAGCATCGGTCTGACCCTTTACAAACATATCTATCAGCATACCGTAGTTATCCAATCCCGTGAGGGCGGGTACCACGTGCGACGAGATAAGGTTGCCGCCTCCGCGAGCCCCAATCTCCAACAGGTAGAATTCGCCGTCCTCATACCTATACTCGGCGTGGGTAAAACCAAAGGGCAGACCCGACAGTTCTACAAAACGGTTATCCACCTCTCGGAGACGATTGTAGTCGTACAAGGGGTTGTCGTAGGAGAAGAAAAGATAGCTGTCCAAATTACGGTTATACTCAAACTGGCTCTTTTCCGAGATGGCCAAACAGACATGTCCACTGGGCATTCGTATGCCATCGACCGAGAATTCGGCTCCCGAGATGAATCGTTCGCAAATCACTGCCTTACGGTGATGCGAATAGCCTATCGACGCGTCAAAAAGGCTACGTAGCTGCGCCTCATCCTCGATGGTGAACACCCCTCTGCTGCTGTTGGCATCAATGGGTTTGATGACCATCTTGTGGCGTAGAGAGCGGAAAAAGCCAACCGCCTCCTCCACCGTTTCGCAGACCTTATACTCCGGATAGGGTAACCCGTGGTCGCGACAGAAATCCCTCATCAACGACTTGTCAGTATACAGTCGGGCCATGGGCTCCGTCTGTGAGGGCAGTCCCAATTCAGTTGCGACATACGCCAAGGTGGGAGTTGCGATGTCGCACTCGTCCGACATCACCGCCACCACCTCCAGCCGTCTGGCCGCCTCCAAGACGGCATCACGGTCAAGAATGTCAGAATATACAATCTCGTCGGCATACTTAAATGCCGGCGCATCGGGATAAGGGTGAACCACCGCCACGCGATACCCCCGTCCCTTTAGTTTCTTTATAAGAGGAATCTGCCATACTGTGCCAGGCAGAACCATGACAGTTTTACTCATAGTAGTTTCTTGATTTTACCGATATTATACTCGTCTTCGGCAGTCAATGCAGATTTGAAGGTTCCGTCGCCTTCGGCAACGCCCAAAACAGAGTGCGCATCATTATAATTGTCCACCACCACGTCGCCCTTCTCGCCCACATAGCCACCACTGACCACGGGGATGCCACCAATGACCGTCCTACCTAAACGTGAACTTACTAGCTCACGCGTCTCCATCATGTTCACTACCATCCCCGAAACGCCCGCACGGTCGTCTGAGCGGTATATTTGGGCCCCGCCCAAACGCTGTCGACTTACGAAATCGGAAGTGAAATTGTTCGTCCCGATGTCAAAGATCAGGCCGAACTGCATCGCCAAAAGCTCTTCGACGAAGGCAGTTTTCTGCTGTAGTCCACAGCCTATCAGGGTGTCGAATCCGACGCTTGCCAAGTCGTCCACCCTATGAACATACGAGGACTGCACCTCCACACTGCCTCCCGCTGTCGGGAAGACCATCTTAGGATACTCCTTGGCATACACATACACATCCATGCCCCTATCTGCCATTTCCATGACCATTCTAGTTGCCAAAAAACCCTTGCCTACCAGAAGTCGTTTGTCGTTGAAGCCTGCCCTGCCTTTATTCTGTTGCTCTATTTCCAACATAAAGGCGATGGCAGACGACACCCATGTGGAGTAGTCGCTGCAGTAGGCCACCGCAATACTATTAGAGACGGCCAACTGGGTGGCAATGCAGCGGATGGACTCCGAATTGCTGCGTTTGGCATCAATGTCAATCATAATCGTATCGACAATACCGGCAGCCTGCCCTATGATATAAGGGAGGCACTGCTCGTCGCCTAGCGACACGAAGCCGATAATGTTGGTGATGCTCTCACGCACTGAGGGTATGCAGGGCTCGGTGTCTTCCTCGCACGTATGCTGCAATAGGATGAGTACCGAGCGTTTGTTCGTGATTTCTACCAAACGCTCCATGTCATGGAGCATTTGTTGATAACGGTACTTGTAGTCAGTCATTTCAATAATTTGTCCATCAGGCGGACTAGAAGTCTTTCTCTTTTTTTAAGGGTCAGCCGTAGATAGTGGTGCACCAAACGGTTCCAAACTGTGCGCGGGTCAGCAAGGCCGTAAGTCTTGCAGAAATCTTCGTCCCAAATATCCAGCCGTCGCAATTCTTTCGCCTCATGTCGTGGCAGACGCTCCACGATATATTCGTCCATATAGCATCGTGCCACCTCGGCATCCACCATTTTAAGTATGTCGAACTGCGTATAGAGCATCTCTTTGGTGATTGGCCGCACAGAGGTGGGAAGCACGGTGGAAGCACGGTAGCTACGGCTCAACGAGATAGGCGAGCGGTGGTTCATCTCCCAGTCGACAAACTGATAGAAGCGGCTCTTCGACATCACACGATGGACATTGAGATAGGCAAAATGCAACACATAGAAGTCTCGCACATAGTACATCTGCTTCTCCTCAATGGGATAAGGAATCCGCATTGAGTGCATGTTGCGCACATAGTTGCCGTGAGGCTCCTTGCCATCGTCGTGAAAAAGCCAAGGGTACGACGTGGACTGCCAATATTCTCTTTGATTGGGACATAATTGCGCCCAACGGAACCAAAACACGTCACCGGGTTTTGAATTGAGTATGCGTTGCCAGTCTTTTGTGTCGAATGCGTTGGCGGCCAGCACTTCGTCTGCATCGAGTCCCCATAGCAGCGTGTCGCGCCCAGCCGCAATCTCACGAGCCTTGTTTATCAGCATCGACTGGCGCTCGGACTCGTTGAATTCGGGATTGTCGTTATCAATCATCACTATCTGCGCCCTGCCTTGTGTCGATGCGTTTTTTTGCGCATATTCCTTGATGATGTCGCGACTGCCGTCGGTGGACATCTGGTCGGCAATGACGATGTAGTCCGCCCACCGGCTAGTGGACTCAAGATACGCCCGCAATACCCACGCTTCGTTGCGGACGGGTGTCATAACTATTTGAAGTGGCATTGGTGAGATATTTTAGATTACCTTATGCGAATAAGCGGGAACAAATTCAAACTTTTTCCCCTCTTTCAGCTGTCTGGCGGTAAGCTCGAAGAGTTCTTCCGAGGGGTTAACAATATTTATTTTGCAAACTTCGCCCATCAATATATCGGGATCGACACCGTATTCTGACGATACCTTTTCTAACACTCCTGTGTATGAGTCATGAAAGTTGACCATCCCGACGTTTATTTCTCGTTTCGTGCTGCCCTTGAGCAGCAGGTTGCCTACCACATGCTCTGCCAATTCGGCCAGTTGGAGAGCATTGCAACCTTGGGGCATGATGCGCGCCTTCTGGCAGATGGCTATCATCGACTCCAGCTGGGCGTTGCCTGCCCCTCGGCCAAGGCCACGCAGGGTGGCATCGACCATATCGGCTCCCGCCTGCAGCGCGGCCAGACTGTTGGCATTGGCTAACAGGAGGTTGTTGTGCCCATGAAAGCCGACTTTGATGTCGTAGAACTCCTTTATCGCCTCCACGTATCCTGCCACCTGGTCGGGCAGCATCCCACCCGCCGAGTCGACCAAATAGATACAATCGGCTCCAGCATTGACAGCACCTTCGACTGTTTTGACGAGATGATACCGACTAATGGCGTATGTCTTCATCAAATTGCAACTAACTGAGAATCCTAGCGATTTGGCATAACTGATGCTGTCGAAAGTCTTCTCAATCTCAGTGGAGTTGGCACCTATGCGGACGAAGTGCCCGCCGTTGTCTTTAAACCATTTCAAGTCATCGAACGTGCCACCGCAACCCGGAATATAAAACATCCCTATAAGAGACTCGCCTCTGCAAGGCATGCAGATTCGCATGAAATCGCTGTCGGTGAGGGGGTGCTCACCTATGCGGTAAGAACCCAGCCCGAGGGTGTTGCCTATCTCAATATATTTGATTCCAGCCACAGAAAGCTCAGCGACAATCTTCCTCAAGGTCTCAGGATTCCAATGGTTGTGAGTAACATAGCCTCCGTCGCGTATGGTGCAGTCAAGGATATTCATGAGATGGGTTCTATTAATTCGTTTGAGAGCGCGTCCCTTCAGGACGCTAGATTCTTCTATTTCTTTGCCTCACACTGTACTACGTTTGTGTGGGGTTATTGGGAGTTTGCCTCTTCGAGGCAATTTATAGAAGTTCCCACAATTCTTATCTTATCAACAATCTGTATAACCTTTCGAGGCGCGCATGGGTTGCCTTGGGGCTTTTGCTGTTTTGTTTATAAGTGAAAAGTGCCGTTATCATGCGCAGCCTGCCTACGAGACTCCGCTGCCCGCCTGCATAATAACGAAATATGAACCCGTCGAACTGCGAGAGGTATTGCCTTGTGCCAGGCTGAAGCGTTATTTTGTGGAAAAGAGACCGCTTGAGTATGTGGACGAGACAGAGATTGGGCTGCGACACGAACAGGCTTTTAAATCGTGGCACAAGCAGGGCATGCTGGTATGGCAGCAATCCGTAAGAAACTTCTTTGTCCCATCCCTTGACCGAGTTGCTGATACTGCCGCCATACTGCACCCACACGTAGTCGGCCCTGTCGACGAAGACGGCCTTGCCAAACTGTAGGTGATAGTATGTTATGATTGTGTCGTCATATAGCCTGCCAAACATCTCTGCAGGGTTCTCACCCACTGGGTTGCGGCGTATCATGTATGACTGGTTGAGTCCCAAAAGTCCGTACTGGATGACAGTGGCGGCATCGAACTTGGCACCAGTTTTGAGCATCCTGTGTTGGGGCCATGCAAAGCCGGATTCCAAAGGTGCGCCGTCGGACACCTGCCAGACGCGCTGTTGGCATAAAGCGCAGTCGGGGTTGGCCAACAACGTGTCGAGCTGAAGCTGATATATGTCGTCGGACTTCAAATAGTCGTCGGCATCGATATTGACAAAAAAATCCCCTTTTGCATTGCGGTAAGCGTTGGCCTTGTTCCACCCGCAACGCTCGCTACGCCCCGATGGGTTGCATTCGTCCGAATTACACTTCACCCCTCTCACAATGGTGGGATAAAGATGCTGATAGTGCATGATGAGTTCCCATGTGCCATCGGTGGAACGGTCGTCTGAGATTACTATCTCGTAGGGCACGTCGAGCCGCTGCGCAAGTATGCTGTCCAAACATCGCGGCAGCAGGTGGCACTGATTGTGCGAAATCACCAAGACACTGAGTACCGGCATATTTAGTCTATTCACTATTCACAAAAGTCATTTCACGCTATTCCCATGAGGATTGCAACACGACCTTTGAGGCGCGGTCATAGGGGGTAATGCGTTTGATGAAGGTTTCGTTCTGAGTGACACGGAAACGGACACAACTGAGCACCTTGTCGAAGGTGTTGTACGGATTGCCTATCCAAATACTAGAGTTGTAGCAACCAGGTGCGAAATTGACGTTGTGTATCCGGCAAAGGACTGTACGTTTCTCTCCCTTGGTCATGTGGGGGATATGGTACTCGTCATCGTAGTTGGAGACATGCGCTATCTGCTTGCCCAGTTCGTCAGTGATGTCGTAACTGATGTCGACCATGTCGGTATCGCGGACGGCCTCGATGTCGACCTCAATGTCGAGGTCTTCACCAAGGGTGACCGTTCCGCTGGAAAGACGGAAATCGCGTACGCGAACAGCCCCGTTGCCAACGCGATTAAAGTCGCCTACGGTCTTCATGCCACCCAGATAGTAGTCGACAACGTCGCCGACATCGCCCGATTTTTCGACCATGCCGTTCTTGAGGAGTATGCCGTGACGGCAGAGCTGCTGGATGCTTGCCATATTGTGGCTGACAAAGAGCACCGTTCGACCTTCCGAGCTGCTGACATCCTGCATCTTGCCGATGGCCTTCTTTTGAAACTCGGCATCTCCAACTGCCAGCACTTCGTCGACAACAAGTATTTCGGGTTCTAGGAATGCTGCCACTGCAAAGCCCAATCGGACGGTCATTCCGGAGCTATAGCGCTTGACAGGGGTGTCGATATAGCGTTCGCAACCACTGAAGTCGACTATCTCGTCGAGCTTGCGGCTTATCTCCATCTTGGTCATGCCCAAGATAGCTCCGTTGAGGAATATATTCTCGCGTCCCGTCATTTCGGGGTGGAAGCCTGTGCCCACTTCCAACAATGAGCCGATGCGTCCGCGCGCCTTGATGGTGCCTGTGGTGGGTCCTGTGACCTTGGAGAGGATTTTCAACAGCGTGCTCTTTCCTGCCCCATTACGCCCTATTATTCCTACGACATCGCCTTGCTCCACTTTGAAATCGATGTCTTTCAATGCCCAGACATACTCACTGTCAGCTTTTTTCGAGCGGTCGTTGATCGACCCGATTTTTAAATAGGGGTCTTCTTTGCCACGCACGTTGACAGTCCACCACCGATTGAGGTCATGGCTGAGGGTACGGGTGGATACGAGACCTAGCCGATACTGCTTGGAGACATTGTTAAATTCTATTGCTGTAGCCATATTATTATCTTTCTGCCCGCAGGGGCGAGTGTAAAAAATCGTTGTACGCCAAACGGATACCTTCGTCCAGTTCGGTCTTGTATTTCCAGCCCAACTGTGCGGCCTTGCTCACGTCGAGCAACTTGCGCGGGGTACCATTGGGACGGCTGGTATCCCAACGTATCGTTCCTTCGTAACCCACAATCTGCGCCACCAACTCGGCTAGCGCCTTGATGGTTATTTCCTTGCCAGTGCCTGCATTGACTGTCTCGTTGCCGCTGTAGTTGTTCATCAAGAAGACACAGAGGTTGGCAAGGTCGTCGACATATAGGAATTCGCGTAGCGGCGACCCATCGCCCCAGCATACCACTTCGCTGACTCCCTGCTCCTTCGCCTCGTGGAAACGGCGTATCATGGCGGGTAGCACATGGCTGTGTTCGGGATGGTAGTTGTCGTTGGGGCCGTATAGGTTTGTTGGCATAACGCTGATGTAGTCGGTGCCATACTGACGGTTGAGGTATTCGCAGTATTTGAGTCCCGATATTTTGGCGAGGGCGTATGCCTCGTTGGTCTTTTCCAACTCAGAAGTCAGCAGACAGCTCTCCTGCATGGGCTGGGGAGCCATACGGGGATAGATGCAACTTGAGCCTAGAAACTCCAATTTCTTGCACCCATTCCGCCATGCGGCGTGAATGACGTTCATCTCCAGCACCATATTCTCATACATAAAGTCAGCCAATGCACTTTGGTTGGCGACTATTCCGCCCACCTTGGCTGCTGCAAGAAAGACATACTCAGGCTTTTCTTGTTCGAAGAAACGTTCCACCGCCTCTTGGCGCGTAAGGTCTAGCTCGGCATGTGTGCGGGTAATGATATTCGCATACCCTTGTCGCCCTAGTTCTCTCACTATGGCTGAACCTACCATGCCCCGATGGCCTGCCACATATATTTTAGATTCCTTTCTCAATTTTCAATTGCTATTTTCTATTTCACAATGCCCTTTTCTAGATATTCTGCAAGATTGTAGCGCACTTTTGCCGCAGCCTCGTCGGAGGCCACCTTCGCCATGTCGTTCTCCACCATCAGCCTCACCAACTGGTCGAAAGGTGTCTTCGAAGGGTTCCATCCCAGCAACCTTTTCGCCTTGGAGGCATCACCCAACAGATTCACCACATCGGTGGGACGATAGAAGTCGGGACTGACCTCGACCACCACGCGGCCCGTAGCCTGATCGATGCCTTTCTCGTCGATGCCTTCGCCCTCCCAGCGTAGCTCGATACCAGCGTAGTGGAAGGCCAGCTGGCAGAATTCGCGCACGCTATGCTGTTCGCCAGTGGCGATGACAAAGTCATCGGGCTTGTCATGCTGCAATATCATCCACATGCATTCAACGTAGTCTTTGGCATAGCCCCAGTCGCGCAGCGACGAGAGATTGCCCAGCAGCAATCGCTGCTGCTTGCCCTGACGGATGCGTGCCGCCGCCAGAGTTATCTTACGAGTGACGAAAGTCTCCCCACGCCGCTCGCTCTCATGGTTAAAGAGGATACCGTTGCAGCAGAACATGTTATATGCCTCGCGGTATTCTTTCACAATCCAATAGCCGTACAATTTCGCCACCGCGTAGGGACTGTAGGGATGGAACGGCGTATCCTCATTCTGCGGCACCGATACCACCCGGCCATACAGCTCGGAGGTGCTGGCCTGATAGATGCGGCAGCTGCGCTCCAACCCGTTTTGGCGCACTGCCTCAAGAATGCGCAATACGCCAGTGGCATCGACGTTGGCGGTGTATTCGGGTGCGTCAAAACTCACCTGAACATGGCTCTGTGCCGCAAGGTTATATATCTCATCTGGACGGGTCCTCGAGACCAGCTGTATGAGGCTCAGCGTGTCGCCCATGTCACCATAATGCAGGTGAAATCGCTCGTGCCCTTCTAGATGGGCTATCCTCTCACGATAGTCCACAGACGAACGTCGGATGATGCCGTGCACGTCATAACCCTTTGCCAAGAGAAACTCGGCAAGATAGCTGCCATCCTGTCCTGTTATACCTGTTATCAGCGCAGTTTTCATTAAATTGAAAGTTGAATATTGAAAATTGGGAATTTCCAAGCGCGGAATCCACTCCAACCTCTAAACCTTAACCTCTAACCTATATTCAATTTCATCACCTGTTCGATGACGGGAGCCATGTCATAGTATTTATATTCTGCCAGACGGCCTCCGAGTATTACATCTTCCTCGCTGTCGGCCATTGCTTTGTATTGCTGGTAGAGGGCATCGTTGCGGGCATTGTTGACGGGGTAGTAGGGTTCCATACCTGGTTTCCATTCGGTGCTGTACTCACGCGAGACGACGGTCTTGGGGCAGTCGTAAACGGCTTGGCCGAACATTTCGAAGTGTTTATGCTCGATGATGCGCGTGTAGGGCACCTCCCTCTCGGTGTAGTTGACCACCGCGTTGCCCTGCCAATTGCAGGTATCTTTCACCTCATGCTCGAACGAGACTGTGCGGAAATCGAGATGGCCTAGCTTGAAATCGTAGTATTCGTCAATCTGACCCGTATAGACTATCTTGTCGGCCAGCGCCTTCAACTCGGCGCGATGGGCGTGGAAGTCGCATCCCACGCGAGTCTCCACGCCTTGGAGCAGCCCTTCAATCAGACGGTTGTAACCGCCACAGGGAATGCCTTGGTAGAGGTCATTAAAATAGTTGTTGTCGAACACAAAGCGCAGTGGCAGCCGCCTAATGATGAAGGCGGGCAGATCGGTACAGGGGCGACCCCACTGTTTCTCAGTGTAGCCTTTGATGAGTTTCTCATATATGTCGCGCCCCACCAAGCTCAAAGCCTGCTCCTCGAGATTGCGCGGTTCGGCTCCCTGCAATGTCGACAGTGCCTCTTCGCGCTGCCGGGCTATCATAGCCTTCGCCTCCTCGGGAGTGGTGACACCCCACATCTGGTAGAAGGTGTTCATGTTGAAGGGGAGGTTGTAGAGCCGCCCCTGATAGTTGGCCACGGGGCAGTTGGTGTAGCGGTTGAAGGGGACGATGCTGTTGACTAGGTCCCACACTTCACGGTTGGAGGTATGAAAGATGTGCGCCCCATATTTGTGGACGTTGATGCCTTCGACATTCTCGCAATAGACGTTGCCGCCTAGATGCGGCCGCTTGTCGATGACCAGACAGTTCTTTCCCGCCTGCCGTGCGAAGTAGGCAAAGGTGGCACCGAATAGACCGGAGCCGACGATAAGGTAGTCGTATGTCTTGCTAGCCATATATTATTAATTGATATTGAAAGTTGAAAATTCAGCTGACGTATCAGACAATTCTCAATTTCCAATTCTCACTTTATTTTAATATGTAACCTTCTTTATCAGCAAGCACCTGATAGACTTTGTAGGTGCCAACGTCATAGAGATGCTTCATTTCCAAAACACCGTTCCAATAGCTGATTTCGTCAGGGGTGCTAAGAACCATCTTAGTCATGTCCTTGGGATAGCGTCCCGACCCTTCGAAATACAGTTTGTCGTTGGTGGGCGCAAGGTAATAATACCACTGGTAGGGAACATAGGTGGACTCTTGGTTGCTGATTTGCGCGGCCTTGATGTCGCGGAGGTTTTGCGCGTCCACCTCGTGACGGAAGTCTATGCGCTTCCTGTCGCGGTAAGATGGGCTGAGGCAGAACCACACACACATGCCCACACAGACCATCGGCCCCAGCACCCGCTGCACGGAGCTCCGTCCTACCAACAGGCAGAAGGCAGCCAGACAGGGCACGTAGGCCACCCAGGTGTAGTACCACGCGTAGCGGCCTGCCAGAATGAAGAACCACGGTGCCAGCAGTCCCGAGAGAACCAACGCCTTGGCAGTTTGCGACAGCTTGTCTCTACGGCAAACAGCCACAATGGCCAGCACCGCCACCAGCACCGCCAGCACGAGATACTCTTTGTTGGCAAAAAGGCCCTCGATGGTCATGCTGTCAATTCGCTCCCAGAAGGTCATCGACTCTTCGATGGGGACATTGTTTTCAAACGAGAGCTGACCCGTCTCGAAGAAGTGGATGATGCTCTGCATGGTGTAACTGAAGCCAAACATGGTGTTGAGGAAAGCTTTTGCACAATGGTGCCACGCCATGAAGGCCACAACGGTAACGAACGCCACCACAGAACTCACCGCATACCAAAGATACAACCGCCACTGACGCAACGATTGGCGCAGGTCGACAAGCCCATGCAACAGCAGCACCACGCAGGTGAACAGCACTCCCTCGAATCCCGTCCACATCTGCAACGCGCTCCAAAGGCACATCCACGCCACATTGGATCGGCTGCCAGTTTCGTAGGCTCGGAAGAAGGCATCCACCGTCAGCACTCCCAGCAACAGGCAGAGGGTCTCCACCCTTCCGCAGGTGAAGATGCCAAACAGCCCGTCGGCAGCCCAGTAACCGAAGGCAAAACAGACCACCGCCCACCGCGAACTGAGCAACCTGCCCCGCTCGAAACGTAGGCAGACAACCAAATAGGCGGCAAAGGCAAACAGCAGGTTGGGTAGTTGCGCAGTGAAATAGGAGAATTCCACCACCTTGTACCACACCGCCATAAGCAAGGCATACAGCGGACTGTAGGAGGGCTGCCCACCGCCCCAGACATGGGTTATGAAGTTGCCCTGCGACATACGGTAAGCCCAGTCGGCCCAGAAGGCATCGTCGTACCACGACTCATGGGGTCGGAAACAGAGCATAAACACCCCCACGGCCAAACCTATCAGCCCTAAGACTATGGCCAAGCCCTTGGTGTTCATCCGGTTGCTATATCGCGTGGTTTTCATTGATTATTTTGATTGTTTGAGTGCATAATTGTCTAAACAATCATTCACACATTCAAGCAACTATACAAGCCATTACTTCAGCGACTTGTTTATCTGTCTGAAATCGCCTAGCGATTTGAGTCCGATTTTGAATATTCGCTTCAGATTGATAGAGTTCACGCCACCCTGACGGGGACGGAAGGTGATGGGGTACCACCCTATCTTCTCCTTCTTCTTCACCGCGATGGCACTTACCGCCACATTGGCGAGGAAGAAGTCCTGCGGTATATACTGCATCACAGCCTGCAGCCGTTTCGCATTCATCAGACGGAACGGTGTGTTGGCATCCTTCACCCACACATGGAACATCAGCCACACCACGATACGCAGGGTCCGCGTCACCACGATACGCGAGAAACCGTCCTGTCGGCCACCGCGCGTGCCTATCTGGAAGTCATACTCGTGGCGGTGCTCCCACATCTGCCAGAACTCCTCAGGCAGCGTCTGCCCGTCGCTGTCAGTCTGGAACACATAGTCTGCGCCATGCTCTAAGGCATAGCGATAGAGATACAGCACAGTTGCGCCATGTCCCGAATTGGGCTTGTCCAACGGCAACAGGTACGGGTAGTTGTTCTGCAACTGGCTCAAAATGGCAAAGGTGCCATCCTTGCTACCGTCGTTGGCTATCACCACCCGGGCTTCGCCTCCCTCGGCATTGACACGTTCCGCCACAGGGTGCCACTGACGGACCACGTCCTCTATATTCGCCTCCTCATTATATGCAGGCATCACCAGATAAAGAGTCTCTTTCATTCTCTGTCGGTTTAAAGGTTATATATTTATTTAGGATAAACTGTATTAGGGCAACCACCACAATGGTAATCAGCTTGCAGACAATCTCGTTCCAATTGGCCAGGTCGACCATCACATAGAGCATCAGCGTCGATATGCCCAGTCCCGTCAAGCCCACAAGATAGAACGACAGAAACCGCAGCGAAGTCTTGTCCTTCACCTTAAAATTCAACTGACGGTTGAGTATAAACGAGGTGAATATGCCCACATGCACGCTGATGATATTCGCCCAAAGATAGGGCAGTATGTCGAAATGACAGAGGAGAGTGTATATGACAAAGTCCAATGTCGCACATATCCCGCCTATAATCCCATACAGGATGAGATTGCGGAAACGGTGGTAAAGATCGGAAACAGTATCCAACAGTTTCATATTTCAATATTTAGATATTCAGTTTTTCGGATATTCAGATAATCCGAACATCCATTCCATCCAAACATTCGCCTTACACCGTATCCATGAAGCTCTTCTGCGTCTTGTTGAAGATTACTATGCCAAGGAGAAGCAGCACCACCATGAACACGAAGCTATACGCCAACCAGTTCCATCCGATGAACTCGCCCGCGCCCAAGACCCCATACTTAAAGGTCTCCAGCACCGGAGTCACGGGATTGAGGCGCATGATGGTGTAGAGGTCGTAGCCCGCCGCCATCTTCCCCTTCACCAAACTGAGGGGGTAGACAATAGGCGTGGCATACATCCACAGCGACACCACGAACGAGAACAGTATCTGCAAATCCCTATACTTGGTGGTCATACTCGAAATCACCAGGCCGAAACCCAATGCCAGACCCGCCATCATCACCACCAGCAGGGGGAACAGCAGCGCATACCATGTCAGATGCGCGTTGCAGCCCTGGATGCCATAGATGATATACACCACAATGAAGAGACCCATCTGGATGCCAAATCGCAACAGATTGGACGTCACATTGGCCAGCGGCGTTATCAAACGGGGGAAATAGACCTTGCCAAACAATCCGCTGTTGCTGACAAAGGTGTTCGACGTGCGGCTCAGACAGTCAGAGAAATAATGCCACATACACGTACCCGCCAGATAGAACAGCGGCTGGGGGATGCCGTCGGTGCCGATGCCGGCGATGCCGCCGAACACCACCATGTACATAAAGACCGTAAGCACAGGCTGTATCACAAACCACAGCGGCCCTAGCACCGTCTGCTTATACTGCGTGATAATGTTGCGCTTCACAAACAACGTGTAGAGGTCGCGATACCTCCACAATTCCTTAAAATCCACCGCCAAAAGCTTATCTTTCGGCCTAATGACGGTTGACCATTCTTGCGTTTCGTTCATTGGAACTCTATTATTTCTTGTACTTAATTTATTCTTTCTTTATTCTTTCTAGTGCGAGTGCTTGTGGTGGAAAAAGATATTCCCCACTATGCCCCAAAAATACTTCCAGTCGGTCCTAAAGGGATGCTTCAGATAGGCCTCCACATACCTCCGTTCCGACTCCTGGATGCCCTCCAGCGTCTCGGGCTGCTCCTTCTCGTAGTACAGCGGCGGCAGCAGGCCCGGCTTGGTCTGCGTGCGCAACTGCTGCATCTCGGGCGTATACAGGCTGAAAAACTGCCTCGACAACGGCCTCACCCCCACCAACTTCATCTCTCCCTTCAGCATATTCAGCACCATCGGCAGCTCGTCGAGCCACGTCTTGCGCAAAAAGGCACCCACCGTATTCACCCGGTAGTCGTGATAGAACTTGCCGCTCTTGTCCAAGCGCCGATGCTGGTACACATACTCCTGCAGATACTCGCTATACGAATACATCGTGCGGAACTTATACACCGTAATAATCTTGCCACCCTTGCCCACTCTGCGCAACTTGGCAATGGGCGACGAACTGGGAATCCCCTCGCGAATAGGCTCCTTGGCCTTGCGCGCTATCACGCGGAACTCACCATGCGCCGTATTCTCATACACTACCTCGAAACCCGCATGATACAGCCGCCCCAGTATCTCCACCCGGTGGAAAGTGCGGTTGCGGCCCTTAGTGATGGCAAAATAGATATTCTTCAAGCCTCCCACCTTCGGAAACACGCGATGCCACAGATAGTGGAAGCCGTAATAAATCCTGTTTATCCCTTTCGGATAGCGGCTGTAGATAACCGCCTTCTTCACCGACGACGTGCGGCAACAGCACACCAAATACCCCCCCTGCGTCAAGTTCTCGTTGGCATTGAACAAGAACTTGTCCAACTCATAAATCGTGTGCAACGGACGCTTCACAAAGATAGCCTCATACAGCCCCCCCTCCGCCTTGCAACGCGGAATCGGGTCGCCACCGTTGTTCTTCATCCCCCACAGCAGCGTGGTGGGGGCAAACTCGTCACGGTGGTCGGCAAACCAACGGTACACCTGCTTAATCGGCTCCTGCTCCACAAACTCGAAAGCCCTGCGCACATCCGCATTCTCAATATCCTCGGCCCTCAACTCGTCACAACCCTCACTCCCCTGCTCAACAAAATTGCCGGCAGGCAGATACATCTTCTCCTTTATCGGATCTAACGGAAATAACGGTTTTCTCATTCCGAAATAGTTTCTAAAAAGTCAGGTGGTATATACGTAGTCGCGACGGCTGCCACACCTCTGATGCTCACAACCAGTCGCCGGTCCTTCTTGATTCGCTTGATATAACCCTCGGCACCCTTAAACTGACCCTCCGTCACCCTCACCCGGTCGCCCTTGTGATACTCCGGCTTATCCTCGCCCAGATAGCTCAACCCCTGCTGCCCCGCCGTGCACACGAATATAAACACCTCCATCTCATGGTCCGGAATCGCCGAAGGCTTTCTCGTCAGCGGGTCACGATAAATCCACATCCTGGCATGATACTCATTCTCAAACTTCGTCATATATCCAGCCGTGGCCTGCACAAACAGCAGCGACGTAATCATGCTTGGGATAAAGTAGTTCACCCCATCCACCGCCAGCTGCTCCCTCAGCGGCGTCATCCTGTTGTAATACACCTTAACAGCATACCACCGCACTGCATCCTGATTCTCATCTACTATCATCACGACTCACTTCGATTATCTACTAACTTGTCCGAAACTCTCCCTCGCGCCAACCTCTCCATCCCCCCGCACGCCTCGCCTCCCTCACCTCACAATCCCCCTCGCCACTCCGCCACATCTCTGCACATACTCTCCCCTCCTCCTATGACATGGCACGGAGTTTCTGGATGATTCACGGGCACCAACGACCCATTTCTACGCGCGCTCCTATCCAAGAGCCCTAGCGTAACCAACCTTACTTGTGTGCATTGCAAGCACAACACACTACCAATTCAAAGTGCAAATATACGACTATTTTTTAGAATAGTAATATTTTTTTCAAAAATTCACATTTCAAAATCAGAACTTTCGCCCCCTTCTCGCCTTCCTCGTCCCGTTCCGCCACATCCGCCCTGCCGCTCCTGGTCCCACCAGCCCATCCCACCAGCCGTCCTCCCTCCCACCCCGCCGCCCTCGACACCCCCTCTCAACACTTCTCGCTGTCCCTTACCGATTCTTACCGACTCTTACCGCTCCCTACCGATTTCTACCGATTCTTACCGATTCGGAGACTGTTCACCAATCTGAAAGCGATGAACGATCTATGATATATCAGCAACAATTTGAGGTTTGGCAAAAGGAAGGCAGGGGAACGGCACGGTTGTCACTATGGAATCGGAGGGAAAACAGGATGGATCGGAGGGAAAAAGAAAGGGGCACCGCGCGAGTGCCGGTGCCCCTTATGGTCGGAATGAGCGACATTTATTGTGCCAAGCCGAGAGCCTTCAAGCCCTGGTTGTAGCGGATGTCGCGCGGAATGTTGTTAGCGGCAACCATGTTGAGATCATGCTGGAGGTCGGGACGGATGGTGCCGTTCTTGGCGGCATAGCTGGCAGCGAATTCGACATCGCCTTCACCCTCGACCTGAAGGATGAGGGCTGCCCAGCTCTTCATGGCCTCTTCGGCCTTCTCGACGTTGATGACGTATTTGCCCTGCTCGTTGCGAGTGAAGGCACCCTGGTCTTGGAGGTAGTTGAAGCACATCATGTTGGCAATGCCGTGGGCCTCGGTGGCACCAAAGCGGACGCTGCGCAGGATGCCGGCGATGAAGGTGACGAAGGCATCTTCCTTGGTGCAGTTGGTGATTTCGCCCATCTCGATGAGCTTGGTGGTGAGGAAGAGTCCGCAGATGTCGGCTTTGGCTTCTTCCCATTTGCTGTACTCCTTGCCGAGAGCTTCGCGCATGCTCTTGCCGTCGGTGACGGTGTTCTTGATGCCGAGGCCGTGGGCCACTTCGTGGAAGCAGACGTTGCTGAAGAAGGCGTTGAAGTTCACGTTGTCGAGCTGGTCGTCGCACACGAGGAGGTTGGCGATGGGCATGAGGATGGTCTCGAACTTGGCCTGCATGGCATTCTTGAGCTGCAGACGGCGTGCGCCCATGGTCTTGTGGATGCGCTCGTCGTTGGGCAGGTTGATGGCGATGGTCTTGGAGCCCGCGTTGCAGTCACCGGCGTAGTAGATGACGTCGTAGACGTTGAGGTCGCTGGCGGCACCCTTCATAGCGGGTTTGTACTTCGGGTCGCAGGGCAGCTCTTGCTGCAGCATGGGCAGCATGCCGACGAACTTGGCGAGGTCGTTGCTCCACTTCTCGTCCTTGACGAGGATGAAGGCTTCGTAGGAGGTCTTGTTGCCGTAGAGGCCGTCGTCGTAGTTCTCAATGGGGCCGACCACGAAGTCGAGCTTGCTCTGCTTCATGTTCATCCATGCCACGTCGCTGGCATAGTAGTCGTCGGTCATGATGGCTTTGCGGCGTTCGACGAGGTAGTTCTTCATGCCGGGGTCCTCGGCGAGGTCGATGGCAAGGCCGAAGAGGCTGTCGACCTTGGCCAGGCGGTCGGCATACTCGACATGGTAGGGCACCACCTTGAGGGCACCGTTCTCGTCGCGACGGATGACGGTGTACTGGCTGCTCTTCTCGGGGTCGGCAAGGGCTTCGTATTCCTCAGCCGTCATGTCGAGGGGGTAGAAACGGCAACCTGCGGGACGCTCGCCATAGCCGGGGATGAAGGGTTTCTCTTCGCCCAGACGGTCCCAGGCACCGTACTGGATGAGGGCAAATTCCTTCATGGCAGGGTCTTTGATGGTGTCGAGGCTGGCACGGTTGTCGGCGCCGAAGTACTGCTCCCAGTAGAGTTCGTCCATGATGTCGGCAATCTGGATGAAGATGGGGAGAAGCTGCTTCTCCTTCTCGCTGAGCACGCCCAAATCGGTGGTGAGAGTAAACTCGGCGTACTCGTCAACTTTTTGTTGAAGTTCGGATTTTTCTTCCGTTTTGTTGTTCTTGCATCCCACCGCTGCAAGCATTGAGATGGCCATAACAAAAATAGATAATTTCTTCATTTTAAATAGGATTAGTTATACTTCCGAAAAAAACTTTGCTTGCAAAGATACATTTTTTTTTCTATTTGAGAAAAAAGTAGTACTTTTGCAGCCGATTTCGACAAGGGGAGAGCCCCCTAGAACGAATTGAAAAACAACCCACGGAAAGGTGCTCGAGTGGTTGAAGAGGCCCGCCTGGAAAGCGAGTAAGCGTTAAAAGCGCTTCAAGGGTTCGAATCCCTTCCTTTCCGCAAGCATTGAAGCTTGCGAAGCAGAACAAGGGTTCTGCTTTTTTTTAAATGCAAACGTGCTATGAAGTTATCCATCATCACCATCAACTGGAATAATGCCGACGGTTTGCAGAAGACCATCCAAAGCGTGGTTTCCCAGACTTCCAAGGATTTCGAATATGTCGTTATCGATGGTGGGAGTACTGACGGCAGCGTGGAGGTTATCAAAAAATATTCTGAATCGTTCCCAATAAACTGGCTGTCGGAGCCCGACAAGGGCATATATAACGCCATGAACAAGGGAATCAGAAGGGCCAGTGGGGAATATTTGCACTTCCTCAATAGCGGCGACATTCTTTACGACGACAACGTCGTGGCTCAGATGTACGAGCGGATTGAGGAATGCGGCCACCCCGACATGCTCACGGGCATAATGTACAAGAAGATGGTCGATGGCAGGCTGTTTAGAAGCCCTGTCAGCCGAAATTATTCGTTTTTGCGGTTCTATAATTCCTCCTTAAACCATCCGTCGACATATATCAAACGTGAGCTTTTCGACAAATATGGGTTGTACGACGAAAGCCTAAAGATTGTCTCCGACTGGAAATGGTTTATGCAGGTAGTGGCAATGCACGGGGTCAAACCCACTGCTGTGGATGTCAATATCACAATATTCGACATTACCGGCATAAGCGAGACAAACATCAATTTGCGAGATAGCGAAAGGAGGAGTGTTCTGACCGATGCGGTTCCTCAGAGCGTACTAGCCGACTACGACTGCTACAATAAGGACATCAATATGATGAACCGCCTACGTAGACACCGGTGGGCGTATCGGATAACGTACGTTCTCGAGCGTATGCTGTTTAAAATAGAACAAAGGAAGTGGCAGAAAGAAAACATTTCCACACGCTAGACTACCGCTTGCAAGAAAAAAAAGGACGTAATTCAAAAAAAAATGCGTATCTTTGCAAATCCAAAATATGAGTAAAAACAGTCTACACATAAGTCCTCGTACCCTTTTCTTAAACATTAAGAAAAGAGATGTTTATGACTGTTTTGTGACCATGGATTGAGCTTGCTCTCCGTGGTCGTTTCGTTTATACCCAAAGGGGTAAAAAGCATATTTTGGCAATCAATTTTTTAATTTAATAATCATTTTAAAGTATATTTATCATGGAACTTCCCTTTGCAGAAGCGTGGAAAATCAAGATGGTCGAACCCATTAAGAAATCCACCCGCGAACAGCGCGAAAAATGGCTCAACGAAGCACACCAGAACGTGTTTATGCTCAAGAGCGACTATGTGTATATCGACCTGTTGACCGACTCCGGCACCGGCGCCATGAGCGACCGCCAGTGGGCCGCTATGATGATGGGCGACGAGAGCTACGGCGGTGCCCGCAGCTTCTATCACATGAAAGACACCATCACCGAGCTGACCGGTTTTGACTATGTCATCCCCACCCACCAGGGCCGTGCAGCCGAGAACGTGCTGTTCAGGTATCTGGTGAAGCCCGGCATGATTATCCCCGGCAACGCCCACTTCGACACCACCAAGGGTCACATCGAGAGCCGCAAGGCTTTCGCCATCGACGTCACCGTCCGCGAGGCCTACGACACCCAGCTTGAGGTTCCCTTCAAGGGCAACGTCGACCTGGAGAAACTGGAGAAAATCCTGCAGGAGAACAAGGGCAACGTCCCCTTCATGGTCCTCACTGTCACCAACAACACCGTCGGCGGCCAGCCCGTCAGCATGCAGAACATCCGCGAGACCTGCGAACTCTGCCACAAATACGGCGTGCCCGTCAACGTCGACAGCGCCCGCTTCATCGAGAACGCCTACTTCATCAAGACCCGCGAGAAAGGCTATGAGAACAAGACCCTGCGCG
>JAEEIS010000261.1 GCA_016281475.1 Bacteroidales bacterium | reverse complement strand
CAGGATGTCGCGGTCGCTGTCCTTGGTGGCACCCACAATCATCTGTGTCGACTGCCCCGCAGGCACAAAGCGTGGTGCATGGCGGTAGCGTCGGCGGTCCTCTTTGTTCTCCAGCACCCCTTGCTGTATCAGTTTCATGGGTTGGAAGACGCTCTGGTGGTTTTTCTCAGGAGCCAACAACTTGAGCGACTCCTCGCGCGGAATTTCGATGTTCACACTCATACGGTCGGCATAGAGTCCCGCCTCGTTCAGTAGCTCACGCGAGGCTCCGGGGATGCTTTTCAGGTGGATGTAGCCGTTGAAGCGGTGCACCGTCCGCAGGTCGCGCACGATGGCGACAAGGCGTTCCATCGTGTAGTCGGGGTTTCGCACCACGCCGCTCGAAAGGAACAGCCCCTCGATATAGTTGCGGCGGTAGAACTCCATGGTGATGCTCACCAGTTCTGAGACGGAGAGCGTGGCGCGTTTGATGTCGTTCGAGCGGCGGTTGACGCAATAGGCGCAGTCGTACATGCAATAGTTGGTCAGCATCACCTTCAGCAGCGAGATGCAGCGTCCGTCGTCGGCAAAGGAGTGGCAGATGCCCAGGCCTCCCACGGTGTTGCCCACCATGCCTTGCTTGCCACGACGTACTGTGCCGCTCGACGAGCACGACACATCGTACTTCGCCGACTCGGCAAGTATGCGCAACAGTTCCAGTGTGCTATCCGTCAACATGGTGTATAATCAGAATTGTCAAAGTTGTCTGAATGGTCAGAATAATCAGATATTTCCGACTAATCAGAAAAATAACAATTGATATTATGCCTTACAAGACTCACTCATCCTTATACCCGGCGGCAATGCGGGCGCGTTTGCGCTCTATCTCGTCGAGGATAATCTTGCGGATGCGGAGGCTCGAAGGGGTAATCTCCAAGTACTCGTCGTCGCGGATGTATTCCATCGCTTCTTCCAGCGAGAACTTGATGGGCGGCGTGGTCGTGCTCTTGTCGTCCGCGCTTTTGCTGCGCATGTTGGTGAGGTTCTTGGCAGTCACCACGTTGATGACGATGTCGTTTCCCGGACGTAGGCTTTCGCCAATGACCTGTCCGGCATAGACATGTTCGCCCGGCTCGATGAAGAAGGGGCCACGGTCTTGCAGCTTGCTGATGCTGTATGCCGTCGCCTCGCCCGTCTCCTTGGCGATGAGGGCACCCATCTTGTGGTCGTCCATTTCGCCCTTCCACGGCTCGAAGCCAGAGAAACGGTGCGCGATAATGGCCTCGCCGTTGGTGGCGGTGAGTAGCGTGTTGCGCAGGCCGATGATGCCGCGCGAAGGTATCATAAAGTCTAGTTGCACGCGGTCGCCCTTGGTGTCGATGGTGCCTATCTCACCTTTGCGTCGGGTCACCACGTCAATCACCTTGCTTGAGAACTCTTCTGGCACCAGCACCGTCAGCTGCTCCACAGGCTCGCATTTTTGTCCGTCAATCTCCTTGATGATGACCTTGGGCTGGCCCACCTGCAGCTCATAGCCCTCGCGGCGCATGGTCTCGATGAGGATGCTGAGGTGCAGTATGCCGCGTCCGTACACCAGCAGAGCGTCGGGCGAGGCGGTCTCCTCTACACGCAACGCAAGGTTCTTCTCCAGCTCTTTGAATAGGCGTTCGCGTATGTGTCGGCTGGTGACGTACTTGCCCTCCTTGCCGAAGAAGGGTGAGTTGTTGATGGTGAAGAGCATGCTCATTGTAGGCTCGTCCACCTTGATGGGTGGCAGCGGTTCGGGGTTCTCGCTGTCGCAGATGGTGTCGCCAATCTCAAACATCACGTTCTTGTCCAAGTCGAGCAGCACGGCGCATATCTCTCCCGCCTCGACGGTGTTCTTGGTGCGCTCCTTGCCCAACCCCTCGAAGGTATACAGCTCCTTCACCTTGGTGGCAACGTGACTTTGGTCGCGCTTCACCAGCACCACGGGCTGCCCCGCCTGCAGGGTGCCGCGGTTCAGCCGGCCCACGGCGATACGTCCCAGATAGCTGCTGTAGTCGAGCGACGAAAGCATCATCTGCGTGTTGCCCTCGTTCACCTTCGGTGCGGGGATATGCTCTATGATTAGGTCCATGAGGTAGCTGATGTCCTCGGTCGGGGTTTTCCAGTCGGCTCCCATCCAGCCCTGTTTGGCAGAGCCGTAGGCAGTGGGGAAGTCCAGCTGGTCGTTGTTGGCACCCAGGTTAAACATTAGGTCGAACACCGCCTCTTGAGTCAGTTCAGGGTCGCAGTTGGGCTTGTCCACCTTGTTGATGACCACGATGGGCTTCAGCCCCAGTTCGATGGCTTTCTGCAGCACAAAGCGTGTCTGCGGCATAGGCCCCTCGAAGGCATCCACCACCAGCAGCACGCCGTCGGCCATGTTCAACACGCGCTCCACCTCGCCGCCGAAGTCGCTGTGGCCGGGGGTGTCGATGATATTAATCTTGTACCCTTTGTAGCGGATAGAGACATTCTTGGAGAGGATGGTGATGCCGCGTTCGCGCTCAAGGTCGTTGTTGTCGAGGATGAGGTCGCCGGTTTCTTGATTCTCGCGAAAAAGCTGTGCCTGATGCAGCATACGGTCCACCAGCGTGGTCTTGCCGTGGTCGACATGCGCAATAATGGCAATATTTCTAATATTTTGCATCGATAGAAGTGTTGGTTTTAAACTTGCAAAGATACAAAAAAAATGAAAATTGAAAATTTAAAATAGAAATTATTACCTAAAAAGTTGTAACTTTGCACTACAGACTAACTAAGCAAACTAGTATGATTTGCTTGTTTCTTCTTGGTCTATTGTGAAATAAATCAAAAATATATATACCTCGTCATTAATTAAAAACGTATTTGTTATGAAAAAACATCTACAAAATCTCCTGCTTGTTGTGACGATGATGGCCATCCCGTGTGCCATTCAGGCGCAGACTCCGTCATGTAATCCACTCACCGTCCTGCCCTATATCGACAACCTCGACAGCTACGTGGGCCAGACCTCCAACCCTGCCTCCGTCAACAACCTGCCCCTCTGTTGGGGATATATCAATCGCGGAACCAGATCCAACTATATGGGCTACCCCATCATCCTCAACGGCTCTGCCAACAGCGGAGGCAACAGCATAAGGTTCTACTCCCATGCCAACTATGCCGACTCCAACCAGTATCTCATCCTGCCCATGACCGACTCGCTCCTCTTCCCCATCAACACCCTTAGGGTGAGCTTCGCCATGCGGGCCGGCAGCACCAGCAGTAGCTATAAGGCAGAAGCCGTCGTGGGTTTGATTACCAATCCGCTCGACCCCAGGACCTTTGTTCCTTTTGACACCGTCAATTCGAATGGCTCAACTGCCTATTCGCGTTATGCCGTGGATTACAGCGACTATAACGGTCCACACGGCTATATTACACTCATGTTCCCATCGCCTAGGGGGTCGGGATTTAATCAGAACTCGGGTTTCGTCGACGACTTCGTCATTGAGGTGATACCCGACTGTTCGCCTGTCATCAATCTGGCAGTCTCAAATACCGTTGGCGACACGGCTCTCCTTTCGTGGTCCGACACGGCTTTTAACACCTCGTGGACTGTAGAATACGGCATTAGCGGCTTCGTTCGTGGCACAGGCACTCTCCTCACAGCCAACGATACCACCCTTCTGCTTACAGGCCTCTCCATCAACACCGCCTACGATGTCTACATCACCCCCGACTGTGCGGGCAATGCGCCGGGTGTGGCATTCCTCACCTTCCGCACCGAGTGCGGAACCATCGACTCGCTGCCTTACTTCGAGGATTTCGAGGGCTACAATATCGGCTCCCCCAGCTTTGCTCCCCCCTATTGCGGCATACCCTGCTGGCACCGCCTCGACAATTCCACCTCCAACCACCTAGGCTACATCGGCAACATCTCTCAGTGGCCTGCTGGTAGCCATTCTGGCTCGCGTTTCCTCTACTACTATTTCCCACCCACAGGCACCGCCTATGGCGACTGGGCCATCTCCGTGCTGCCCTCTGTCAACACTGCTCTGCACCCCGTCAACACGCTCAAACTCTCATTCTGGGCCAAAATGGACAACATCTCCGCGGCTGACAACATCGTTGTCGGCGTGATGACCGACCCCACCGACAACACCACCTTCGTGCCCGTTGATACCGTGCCGGTCTATGGCATTATATATGATAGGAAAGAGGTAGACCTGAGCGTATACAACGGCACAGGCGCCTACATCGCCATGCGCATCGCCCGCAACACCAGTGCCATCTCCTATTTCTTTATCGACGACATCACCATCGAGCGTCTTCCCGTCTGTTCGCCCGTGGCGAATCTCCACCTCGTCGGAGCCGACACCACAGAACTCACTCTCTCGTGGTGGGAAACAGGCACATCCACCTCGTGGCGCGTCGAATATGGTCTCTCGGGTATTCCCCTCGACTCCGGCATTGCCGTAACGGCCACCTCGCTGCCCTTTACCATCCGCGGACTCGCACCCGCCACCAGCTACGACATACAGGTCACTCCCCTCTGTTCGGTAGGCACCTCGTTGCCCACTGCCGCCACCTTCCGCACGACCACGCGCCGCTTCTCCGTGCCTTTCGTCTGCGGTTTCGAGGACACTGCCCAAAACCGTCAGTGGGTGCTTGAAAATGGCGAAAACCACAACCGTTGGCACATCGGCACCGCCACACATAACGGTGGCACCCACAGCCTCTATGTCACCAACGACAACGGTGTCAGCAACAGCTACACCGTCGATGCTGCCGACGCTCTCGACTACGCCTACGTCGACATAACCCTCCCCACGCCGGGCGACTACGGCTATTCCTTCGACTGGAAGTGTGAGGGCGAAAGCCAATCCGACTTCCTGCGTGCCGCCCTCGTCCCCCTATCTGAATCGCTCACCGCTTCCACCATCATGCCATACGGTCTTACTTTAGCCACAATGCCTGCCTCGTGGATACCCCTCGACGGTGGTCACAAGCTCAACCTCCAGTCCTCTTGGCAGACACGCAGCGATGTCGCCGAAATTACCACGGCGGGCGACTACCATCTGGTTTTTATTTTCCGTTGCAACAACGGGATTGGCTCGATGCCGCCACCGGCGGTCGACAACATCAGCCTTGCCTACTCGCCCTGCATCCGTCCCGACAGTGTCGTGCTCAGCAACCTCACCCAGACCTCGGCCGACTTCTCGTGGAGTGAGATGGGCTACGCCACCCTGTGGCAGTACCAGCTCGACAGTGGTAGCATCACCACGGCATTCACCACCCACGCCTCCTTTACAGGTCTCACACCCAACTCACCCCATGCCTTCAGGGTGCGCTCCGTCTGTGGTGCTGGCGACACCAGTTTCTGGCGCGTATACAATTTCCATACCCCGTGTAGCTATCTGTCGTTGCCCTACACCCAGGACTTCGAGGCAGAAACCGTAGGCTCAAGCACCAGCACTGCCTTTGTCAATTGTTGGACCCGTCTCAACAACGGTGTTGTCTATTTTGGCTACCCCTACGTCGTCACCGGAAGCCACTCGCCCGAAGGTATTCACAGCCTCTACTGGTATTGCTCCACCACTACGGGCACCTATGGCGACTACCAATGCGTCTCTCTGCCACCGGTCGACCCTGCTGTCAGCGTTGCCTCCTTGCAACTGAGCTTCTGGTTGAGGGCGTCCACTAACAACAGCATTCCCACCTTCACGGTGGGTGTCATGACCGACCCCGATAACGTGTCCACGTTCGAGCCTGTCGACACCATCATCTACACCGGCGGAGCCGCCTGGGGCGAAGTGGTCGTCCCCCTCACCGCCTACACTGGCAACGGCCGCTTTGTGGCCATCAAGGGCGAACGTACCACCGATTACTGGTACGGCTACATCGACGACCTCACCCTCGACTATTTCACCACCTGCTTTGTCCCGGCCATGGTGTATGCCACCGATTCCACCTCCTCCACCATCACCTTCGACTGGGTCGATGTCTCTCCCACCACACAATGGCAGGTGGAATATGGCCCGCAAGGCTACACCCGTGGCTCTTCCGCAGGCACCCTCATCACCACCACCTCGCGTCCCGTCACCATTACGGGACTTAGTCCGTTGAGCTATTACGATATCTATGTCCGTCCCATCTGCTCCGACGTAGACACTGCGCGCTGGGGCTTCCCCACCACGCTGGTCTCCGGCATGTGCGACGATGCCTTGCTTGCCTCCACCGGCTCCTCCAACTCCACTGGCACCACCTATAGGTTCCCAGTCAACAATTATTATGGCTACACCCTCACCGAGACCATCATCGACAGTGCCGAGCTAGGCGGGGCGATGATTATCGACCATATCAGCTACTACTACGACCAGGCTCCTCCCATGACCGACAAAAACAACTGTACAATCTACTTCCAACCCACCGCCAGAACCACCTTCGGCAGCGTCAACGATGTCGAAGCCCTCGACTCCGCCATCGCCGTCCGTGTCTACACCGGACCGCTCAACTGCTCGGTTGGTTGGAATTATTTCCCCCTCGACACCGCCTATGACTACGATGGCAACGGCAACCTCATGGTCATTGTCGACGACAACAGTGGCGACTACAATAGCACCTCCTACACCTTCAAGGCGCAACCCTGCAACGGCAACAAGACCCTCCACTATTATTCTGACTCCTATAACCCCGATGTGACGAACCCCTCCTCATTCGCAGGCAACCGGTACATCGACTCCTCGCGCGTGGTCATGCAGCTCATCTCCTGCTCCACGCCCATCTGCGCCCAGCCCGTCATCACCAACCTCACTTATACCCACGACTCCGCCACCGTCGTCTGGACTGGCGACGGCACCGACTACGAGGTGAACATCAAAGCATCTGATGCCGCCGACTGGCCCGCCACCGACATCCACGTCACCGGCAACACCTACTCGTTCTCCACTCTGCTGCCGGTCACCGACTACATCATCCGCGTGCGTCAGGACTGCACCGCCGACAGCCTCGACTACAGCGAGTGGGTCACCACCGCCTTCACTACCGACAGCATGCCCTGCCCTGCCCCCGACAGCCTCCGCGTCACCAACTTCACCAATACCACCGCCACCCTCGATTGGGTGCCTGCAGGCACCGAGACAGCATGGGAAATACATGTCTGGTATAGTGGCGACCTCGACACTTTCTACACCGTCACCACCCATCCCGCCACCGTCGGTGGCCTCACTGCCAGTGTCAACTATCAGGCCTCTGTGCGCGCCCTCTGCAACGCGGCTGTCAGCGTCGTCGGCAACTGGGGCGACACCGTCTCCTTCACCACCGCCGTCTGTCCCGATGTCACAGGGCTCATGTGGACCAGTCTCAGTCCCAACAGCATCACGCTCACATGGGGCTCAGACCCATTGGCCATTAGTTGGATAATCGAGTACGGATTCAGCGGTTTCGACCAGGGCACCGGCACCGTCGTCCCAATCACTTTCAACACCTACACCATCCACGGGCTGATGGAAGACATGCAGTACGACTTCCTCGTCCGTGCCGTATGTGGCACCAATTGGCAGAGCGAAAACTGGACCACCCTCACCGTCACCACCCCCACGGGTGGAATCCCCTGTGGCGCTCCCACCGGTGTAGGCGTGTCGGTGGCAGGCAACTCCGCCATCGTCAGCTGGGCTGCCGGTGCCGGTCACCTCAGCTACCAGCTTGAGTACGGTCCGCGCGGTTTCACCCACGAAACGGGCACCTTCGTCAATACCGACTCATCGCACGTCACCTTGACCAACCTCGACTACGACACCGAGTATGACGTCTATGTCCGTGCCATCTGCGACCAAGGCACCTACAGCGCATGGGCCGATGTCGTCAGCTTCGCCACCGAGCCGCAGGGCTCCTCCGAATGCGACCCCGTCACCAACCTTGCAGCCTCCAACATCACCGATAGTGCTGCCCTCCTCACCTGGACTCCCGGCAACGCGGGTGACGAGTGGGAAGTCTTGGTCACCACCGCCGCAGGCACCGCCGTTGTAGATGCCAGCACCACCGAACGCCAGTTTGAACTCACCGGCCTCACACCCGGCACGGGCTACGTGGCCAGGGTGCGCACCATCTGCGATGACGGCAAATTCAGCGACTATGCCAGCGTCAGCTTCACCACCACTTCCATCGGCATCGACGGAGTGGACGGACCTGCCTGCATCATCTATCCCAACCCCACCAGCAGTGCCACTACCATCAGTGTAGTCGGCATCAACGGCCAGGTGAAGATAGCCGTGGTTGACATCAATGGCCGCGAGGTGGCTAGCGAAGTCGTCAACTGCTCAGGCAACTGCGCTAAGACCATTGACATAGAGAATCTGGCTCAGGGCACCTACTTCGTCCGCATCATCGGCGAGAACGTCAGCATGGTCAAGAAACTGATAGTCCGCTAAGCAGACTCTTCGTAATTACGTTATAACGTAATTACGTATTTACGATTTCTCAAGGCTGGCAGTCCCGCAGTGGGCCGCCAGCCCTCTTCTTGCCCACGTGACTCCCGCGAGACCTATCTCCTCCGCCGCCTGATGGGAAGTAGTTATTCGCTCTATGAGCGACAAAGGAGCATTGATGAACCCTATAAGAAGCGTTGGTTGGAGGGAGGCAGGCGAGGTCCAAGAGGGGGTTGGGGCTATGTTGGGAAGGCGAATTTGGGCGGAGAAAGTAAATATTAGTGGGGCGTGACACAATAAAAACTGCGTTCTGTAGTTATCCATATTTAATAAGTAAATAAACTATATTAGATGAAGTGCAGCATTCCTAAAGGTACTCGCGACTTTTTGCCATTGGAGATGGCTCGTCGCAACTATATTTTTGATACTATCCGCGAGGTGTTTAAGGCGTTTGCCTTCGAGCCTATAGAGACTCCCTCGCTCGAAAATCTTTCCACCTTGATGGGCAAGTATGGCGAGGAGGGCGACAAGCTCCTCTTCAAAGTGCTCAATTCGGGCGACTTTATGGACGGGGTGGACTTTAATCAGGACTACCACAAGGTGGCTCCGCGCATTTGCGACCGCGGATTGCGCTACGACCTGACGGTACCTTTCGCCCGCTTTGTGGTGCAACACCGCGACCAATTGACCTTCCCCTTCCGTCGCTATCAGCTGCAGCCCGTGTGGCGTGCCGACCGTCCGCAGAAGGGCCGCTACAGGGAGTTCTACCAGTGCGATGCCGACATGATTGGCAGCACCTCGCTGCTGAACGAGTTGGAGCTGGTGCAGATGATCGACATGGTGTTCCAGAAACTCGACATCGAGGTGACGCTGAAGATTAACAACCGCAAGGTGCTGGCTGGCATTGCCGATATGATTGGAGCACCCGACAAGTTGGTAGATATCACTGTGGCGATAGACAAGTTGGACAAGATTGGTCTCGACAATGTGCGCGCCGAGTTGCGCGAGCGTGGCTTGAGTGACGAGCAGATTGCGGCTCTCGACCCGGTGTTTGCCCTTCAGGGCACGGCTGCGGAGAAACTGGAGCAACTGTCGGCTATGTTCGCCAACAACGAAATTGGCACCAAGGGCGTGGCGGAACTGAAGGAGTTGTTTGGCTATATCGAGCAGGTGCAGCCGCGCTGCGAAGTGGAGCTGGACCTGACGCTGGCACGCGGACTGAACTACTACACGGGTGCCATCTTCGAGGTGAAGGCACACCATGTGAGCATCGGCAGCATCACGGGTGGCGGACGCTACGACAACCTGACGGGCATTTTCGGTATGCCCGATGTGAGCGGCGTGGGCATTTCGTTTGGTGCCGACCGCATCTACGACGTGCTGACGGAGCTCGACAAGTTCCCGGCCGACTTGGGCCAGTCGGCGCAGGTGCTGTTCATCAACTTTGGTGCCGAGAGCCTGCCATATTGTATCGGTTGTGCCGCCCGTCTGCGTGCCGCAGGAGTCAGCACACTGATATATCCCGACACCGCCAAGATGAAGAAACAGATGGATTTCGCCAACCGCAGCCATGTGCCATACGTGGTATTCGTAGGCGAGAACGAGATTGCCGCCCAGAACCTTACCGTCAAGAATATGACCACTGGCGAGCAGCAGGCTATGACGGTGGAGGAGCTGCTGGCGAAATTTGCTGAGAACTAATTGGATGAAAGCCATGAGGAAACATATATCTTTCGGATTGATGGTGTTGTTTGCCATGTTGGGACTGACGGTACGAGCGCAGGACACGGTGCGGATGACGGTACACGACACAGTAACGGTGGTGCGTCGCGACACGGTGACAGTGCGCGTGGTCGACAGCACGACCATCAAGTTATTGCAGAGTAAGCTGCAGTTGGCAGAGGAGAAAGACCAGTTCTATAAGAGCATCCTTTCCAGTTCGGGT
>JAEEIS010000260.1 GCA_016281475.1 Bacteroidales bacterium | reverse complement strand
TGACATGGACCAAGAGAATGTACAATTCGTGGCGCGCAATCGCTGCTCGCAGCCCTTGGTGCAACTGCCCCATCCCTTCTTCGACGGCATGCATCAGGCCTATGCCGACCACCGTCCCTTTGTGCTCTCGCCCGATGCCGTCTGGCTGCTCATCTGTCAGGGATTCTCTTATCATGTCAACTTCAACTCCGAAGCACTGCGTCATCTGTTCGTGGATTTTGAGGGTAAGAAAACGCTCATCGTTGTCAGCAACGGCATCCGCCTTGACAACCCCAACAGCCCATGGGAGCGTTACTTCCCCGATTTTACCAAGCAGATAGCAAAGTATGTGGGCGACAGCCTTGTCAACACACTCACCTGCAACTTCTCCACCTCTACCGTCGTCACCCGCGCCGCTTCGCAAATCACCCTCATGTCAGCCATGCAGGAATATTTCAACTACAAGATGTATGAAATCTGCGGCATCCCACAGGTCATCCTCGAAGGCACTCCAGAGGACTGGCACACCATCGTCGAGCGCACCGAGGCTTTTCGCAAATACCAACTCGACTGGTGGGTGGACGAACTCCTGCCCATCCTCCGCAAGATAGAGAAGGCAGCCAACGGCGAGGTGGACACTAAGTTCTGGCGTGGTATGTACAAGCAGCATGACCTCGAGCACGAGATGTGTGGCGACCCATATTATCTTGCCGACGGCTGGATAGTCAAGTTCTATCCCTACGATGACGACAAGCATCGCAACGACTTCAAAGGAATTGCTGACGGTGCTTACAACCTCCCGGCTGAGATTGTCTCTGCCCCCATGGAGTTCACAGACATCAATAGAGAAAAGCACGACCTCACCCTCTGGACAGGCTTCGTAGGTCTCACTCAAGACACCACCACCTTCGCCCTCCGTCCCGAAATAGGCTGGTTTATCACAAGAAAAAGTAATTCTTCCAACAAATGAAACATATAGTTCTTTCTGTCATACTGTGCCTTCTGGCATCAGTGACCATTCATGCCCAGCAAGTGTCGCGCGACACTTGGCAGAACCTTCAGGTAGTATTCTCTCCCCAAGAACTAAGCTTTGGGGAAACCGCCATTGATGGGCAGCAGTTCACTACCATAACGCTCGACGGCTACATGCCCTCCGCAGCCGTGGGCGCACCCTCTCTGCCCACCTTCTCACGGCTGATTGAGATACCCCTCTGCAAGGACTTTGAGGTAAAAGTGACCCAAGCCACTTACGACACCATCCAACTACGTGGGGCAAGACTTATGCCCACCCAGCCCTCACGCAGCAAGTCCGACACCACGCCTGCCCGGATAGTCATCGATTCAAAATTATACGCCTCCGATGCCTTCTACGGGCAAGAAGAGGCTTCGGTGGAGAACGTCGGCATTGCCCGCGACCGCCGTCTGGCACGCCTCCAGTTCTCGCCCGTAAGGTACAATCCTGTGCGCGGTCAACTCATTATCTGCCGCCATGCGGTGTTGACTGTCAGATATGTGGGGGCAGACAAGGATGCTTCCATCTCCCTCTTCAACCGCCATCATTCGCCCGCCTTCTCTATTGGCAACGGGGTGTTGAACAGCCTTTATCCCAAGTCGGTAGGCACCACATCCCCTATCCGCTATCTCATTGTCGCCCATAGCTCGTTCCGAGGGCAGCTGGACAGCTTTGTGCAGTGGAAACGCCGCAAAGGCTACCTTACCGACATCGTCTACACCGACTCCGCCGCCGTTGGCACTACCACCACTTCCATCTCATCCTACATCCAGAGCCAGTATACCAACGCCACGGCCTCTAATCCCGCTCCCACTTTCCTTCTCATCGTGGGCGACCACGAGCAGGTACCCGCCTTTGCTGGCACCACCGCTACTGACCACATCACCGACCTCTACTATATCAGCTGGACCTCCGGCGACAATATCCCCGACTGCTACTGTGGCCGTTTCTCGGCGCAGAATGTCAGCCAGCTTACCCCGCAGATTGAGAAGACACTGATGTATGAGCAGTACACCTTCAACGACCCCTCGTTCCTCGACCGTGCCGTCCTTGTGGCGGGTGTCGATGGTGGCACTTCGGGCGACTACGGCTACACCCGTGCCGACCCCGCCATGGACTATGCCGCCACCCACTACATCAACTCCACGCAAGGTTTCACGCAGGTGATGTACTTTAAGAACAACACCTCCATCATCCCCTTAGCTTCGGGTGTCACTATCGGCAGCTGTGCCTCTTCCAACTCCGCCACCGTTCGGGGATACTACAACCAAGGAGCAGGCTGGATAAACTATTCCGCTCATGGCAGTGCCACCAGTTGGGGTACCCCCAGTCTTACTACCACCCACATCGCCTCCATGACCAACACCCAGAAGTTTGGTCTCATGATAGGCAATTGCTGCCTGACCAACAAGTTCGAGACTACCACCTGCTTTGGCGAAGCCCTGTTGCGCAAAGACAACTATTGCGGTGCCGTAGGCTATATCGGCGGAAGCAACAGCACCTATTGGAACGAAGACTTCTACTGGGCTGTAGGACTGCGCAGCAGCATCAGTGCCACCATGTCCATGGCCTACGATGCCGCCCACCTCGGTGCCTACGACCGCCTCTGCCACACCCACGGCGAGTCCTACAATCAGTGGGCACTCACTCAGGCTGCCGTTATGATGGTGGGCAAC
>JAEEIS010000038.1 GCA_016281475.1 Bacteroidales bacterium | reverse complement strand
TAGGAGAATACTGGCACCCTTCGCGTTGCACGGCTCGGTTGGCACCCCAAGTGCTGTTGGGAGAAAGACCCACGATTACCTCAAGAGTGTCGTTTCCACCGTCTTCAAATTCGAACCAGCACACAGGCTTGCGTCCTGCCATCTCGGGGAAGTTGTGCTCTTGGTCGAAACGGTTCCAAAAGCCATGATACGACAGCGGGGCAAAGTCGTGGTAGCCATACTGCTTGATGGGTTTGTTGAACTGGATATAAAAGTATAGCTTGCGGCAGCGGTTCCAGCCGCTAGTCATGCGCCAACCGCTGATGCTGCGCGTACCCTCCACCCTGCATTCTGCCCACAGCACCTTGCCGTCGTAGTTGTAGATGCCATGATTGAGGTCGAGGATGATTTTTTGCGCCGCACCCTTGGGAAATATATAGCGGTGCACACCACAGCGCTTTGTGGCGGTGAGTTCGCAGCGGATGTTGTCGTCGTCGAGCGTGACGGCATAGTAGCCCGGCGCGGCCACCTCGGTCTCGTGGCGGAAACGCTGGCGATAGCCCCCGTCGGGGTTGTCGGCGGTGCCGGGGTTGAGCTTCGTCTCACCGCTGTAGGGCATGATGAGAATGTCGCCCAAGTCGCTGTGTCCGGTGCCGCTGAAATGGGTGTGGCTGAAGCCTACGATGCTGCTGTCGCGGTGCTGGTAGCCGGCGCAATAGTCGTAGACACGCGGCTGATAGACCCCGTTAATGTTGTGGGGTATGGTGTCAGTGTCGGGACTCAGCTGCACGAAGCCGTAGGGGAAACAGGCTCCGGGAAAGGTGTGACCCATACCGTTGGTGCCGATAAACACATTAACCCAGCGACCATAGTCAGGGCTTTCCTTAGTTTTCTGAGCCATAAGCGATAAAGATATGGCACATAGGAGGCAAAATAGGCTTAATCTTTTCATGATATAGAATGTTTCACGCTGCAAAAATACGAAAATAATTAAAAAATATGTATCTTTGCAGGCGAAAAAAGATTGAAAAAAATGCAAAAAGCCACTATTTATATCATCTTCCTTGTCGCTATTGCGCTGTATGCCAGTTGCACTCGTGACGATTATGTGCCGCCTGCATCAGGCCAAACACCACAAGAAGAAATCATCGATTCTATAATTAATGACTCTATCCCAATAGGAGGAGAAGATAATGATACCATAAACGACAATAATGACACGATAGATGATAACAACGACACGATAATGATAGGTGAAAACCTGTTGCTGAACGGTGGGCTGGAGGAATGGATGAACTCAGTGATAGTTCAATATGACACACCCGAACATTGGTCTCTCTTCAACAACTATAACGTCAGGAAGAATGATGTCACAGTATCCGAGGGGATATACTCTGCAAAGATGGAATCGTTGGAAACAGGCTCGACGGCAAGGGTAGCCCAACGCATCGCCGTAACGCCAGGGAACAAGATAAGGATACGCTTCAGCTACTACATAGAGCAGTGGAAATCGAGAGGTGCCAGAACCTACTGCTATTTCCGAACGAGGGCAGCCGAAGCATCTAATATCTCTGCTGCAGATTTGAAAGAGTTCTATGGGCAAGATGCCTATTACATAATTCGCGGAGGCGGGTACGGCCTAACCTATCTGCCACACGATTTGAACGTATGGCAGACTTTTGACGAGACAATAGAAGTGCCTCCGACGGCAAATTACTTTGTGTTTGGTGTCAACAGCTATCATGGCACAACCATATATGTTGACGACTGTTATGTTATTGATGTATCGGAATAGTAGGATATGAAGAAAGTCATTCCCTTATTGATATGGATTGTTGTGGCTATGGGCATTCTGCATGGACAGAGTTTGAATGTCAGCGACAACGCACAGATTGAACGTCAGCGGCAACTCGTCGCACCATGGGTGCGCTGGTGGTGGAACGGTGACAAGGTGGACACCCTTGAGCTAAAGCGCGAGCTGCATCTGCTGAAAGATGCTGGCATCGGAGGGGTGGAAATCAACCCTATCGAGTTTCCTTACAAGCGGTGCGACAGCGTGGGCATTCGCTCCCTCACATGGCTCAGCGATGAATGGCTTGAGGCATTGGGCAGTGTCCTCCGCGAGGCCAAGCGGCTGGGCATGGGCTGCGACCTGCTGGTGGGCAGCGGGTGGCCCTTCGGCATGGAGACCTTACCCATGGAAGAGCGGGCACAGGTGATGCTAACCTACGCCACCGAGATTGATTGGTCGAACAATACCGCTAATGAGCCTTTTGTCATCACCAAGCAGCAGATTTTCGATGCCGTAGACCCCAAAGTGACTGAACCCAATGCCGACCGCCAGTTCGAGCTGGTTGACCTCTTCGTCGTACCCGACTCGGTATACAGCATCTACCAGCGCAACGACTACTACCCCCTCGGCGATACGATACGGCTTTATCCGCTCGACCAAATCACCACCGGCTGGCATCCCTCGCCCAATAGCAAATACATGCTTTATGCCCTGGTACGCTGCACCTCCTTTGCCAGCGTCATCAACGGTGCCCCCGGAGCATCGGGACCTATCCTCGACCACATG
>JAEEIS010000259.1 GCA_016281475.1 Bacteroidales bacterium | reverse complement strand
GAACGTGTATTCGCCGCTTTCGCTAAAGTTAATCGTACGCAGGGCGTAGGTATAGGAAGTGCTGCTGTTGGTATAGCTGTTCGAAGTGCCGTTGTCGTTAGAGATATAGATGCTGCGACTGCCTCCGTTGCTGGTGGCGGCACCTACATGCCACTGGTTGGTCTGGGTGCCATTGACAAGCTCCCACCCGTTGGGACCATCCAGCTCGAAGCCGCAGCTGTACGGGATAGAGGCTGCCTCGCCAGCAAGCGTCGAGGCCATTATGCTGGCGGCGCGGCTGTACTCGGTGCCGCAGTCGGCATAAACGTAGATGTAATAGACAGTGGCAGTGTCGAGGCCCGTCAGCGTGGTGGCGGGCGTGCCGGAAACGTTCACCGTGGTGCCCAGGTTCTGGCCCAGGTCTGCAGCGGCGATAGGCGAAGTGCTGTACTCCATCACCCAGCTGGTGGCGGTGCCGGTCTCAGACCAGTGCAGGGCCATCCAGTCCACGCCTGTGCTGTCCATAGCCAGGTTGATGGGTGCGGGACAGGTGGGGATGTAGTCGACAGTCAGGTCGTCAATCATCAGGGTGTAGCTGTTGACGCCGCTGTTGGGGATGACGCGCATAGCCATGCGGTTGCCCGTGCCGGTGTAGTTGTTGAAGTACACCGTGTAGAGGTAGTACGAGCCGTGCCAGTTGCCGCCGCTGCCGGCGGTCAGGGCAATGGTGTCCAGAGGGACAAAGGTCGTACCCTCCATCACGCCCACCTCAAAAAGGAAGTTGTGGCTCATCACGGAGGCGTAGAACGAGAGCTGTAGCTGGTCGATGTCGTCCATCTCAGGCAGGGCGGCAAGCTCTGTCTGACCGGTAGAGCTCTCAAACTCGAAGTACACGCTACCGTTGCGGGCATTGCTCGCATACGCGTACACTGCGGGGAATGTGCCCGAGCCGCTGCTGCCCGACTGGAGCTGTTGCCAGCCCGTGGGCAGCTGACCCGTGGTCAGCCCCTCGAAGCCCGTAGAATACGGCATCGTAATCTGGGCCATAGTCACTCCCGAAGCGCATAAAAGCACCATCAGGAGCAACCATCTGTGTAAATGTTTAAACATGTTGATAAATATTAGTTAATAAAATGTAAAAATGATAAAATTTCAATATAAAAACATGCCGCACCCTGCCGCAACACGCAATAATGACAACTGCGGATGCGGTCGACACTGCATTCGAAATGCATACTAGGTGTTGATAATGATAGCATTAGTTACAAATTCGTAATACTAGTTAAAATACAAAGGTACACATTTTTTTGTGAATTGTGGTTTTTTGTGAATTGTGATGTGTGAATGGTGAATGGACAAATGTATTGTCAATTCACCATTCACAATTCACCATTCACAAGTATTGTCAATTCACCATTCACGAAATCACACACAATATTTTTTGAAAGGTTGCGTTATGGTGGCATGAAAAAGTTGTTTCTATTATGCTTGATTCTGTTGCCCGTGCTTTGTGAGGCACAGGACTACGATTTTGCCAAGAAGATTGGCGGCAATACGTTGTATTTCTATATTACCAGCACGGGCGGGAAGAAGGGTGCTACGGTGGAGGTGACCTATCCTGGGCCTTCGGAAGAGGAGGCGTGGAAGGGATTCTCGAAGCCTAGCGGACAGCTGTCTATTCCAGAGAAGGTTACGCCCGACCGCGCCAAGGGCCGGCATGCCGACCCCGAGGATGACGATACTACCATCTATACGGTGACATCGATTAACTATTTCGCCTTCAGCGGATGCGACCGCATCACACGGCTGGTCATCCCCTCCACGGTGACGCAGGTGGGCGAGAGCGCCTTTGCGGGCTGTAAGCGTATAGAATATATTGTAGTAGAGGCTACGCAGCCACCGAAAATGGACGAGTCGGCATTCGACAAGGTGGACTTGGACATCCCCCTGCGGGTGCCGCCCGGAACCTACGAGCTGTATAAGGAGGCCGTGGGCTGGAGGATGTTTACAGAAATATTGGAGTATTAATTAGTTGAAAGTTGAAAATTGAAAGTTGAAAAATGTCGGGGTACCGCAGCAACTTTCAACTTTCAACTCTCAACTCTCAACTTTCAACTTATTATGAATAGGGAAGAGATTGCAAGAGAATTGCACGACAAGGGGTGCAACTGCTGCCAGGCAGTGGTGCTGGCATTTAAAGACAAACTGCCCGTTGATGAGCAGACTGCGATGCAGATGGCATCGGCTTTCGGGCGCGGCATGTCGGGCATCAAGGAGACTTGCGGCTGCGTGAGCGGCATGGCAATGGTGTGCGGTCTGACGGGCAACACGATGATGTTTAAGGGACTGGCTAACCGTTTCCGTGAGGAGAATGGCGACACCAATTGCCCACGATTGTTGCAGCTGCAAGGGAATGGGCATTCGTGCAACGACTTGGTGGGCTGTGCGGCGCGGCTGCTATCCTCTAACCTATAACCTATATTATATGGACCTTATTACACTTACAAACCGACATGGAATGACTGTCGGCATCACCAACTATGGCGGACGCATTGTCTCGATTAAGGTGCCCGACCGCAACGGTAAGATGCAGGACGTGGTGCTGGGATTCGACAATCTGGAGGACTATCTGCGCGAAAACCACCTTTCGGACTTCGGTGCCGCCATTGGACGCTATGCCAACCGCTTGGGCGATGGGCGCATCATTGTGGCTTGCAAGACTATCCAGCTGCCACAGAACAATGGTCGGCACACCCTGCACGGTGGCCCCATAGGGTGGCAGTATCAGCCCTTTAAGGTAGAGAGCGCGACGGCTGACAGGCTGGTATTGTCGTTGGTGAGTCCCGACGGTGACAACAATTTCCCAGGCGAAGTGCGTGTGCAGCTGGTCTATACGCTGACCGACGACAACACGCTGGATATCCGTTATCACGCCATTACCGACGCCCCTACGGTCATCAACATGACCAATCACAGCTATTTCAATCTGAATGGTGATGGCAGCACTACCATCTTGAACCATCTGCTCACCATTGATGCTGACCGCTATACGCCGATTGACGACAGCTATCTGCCGTTGGGCACAATCGAATCCGTGGCAGGTACCCCCTTCGACTTCCGCCATGCCAAGGCGGTGGGCAAGGAGATTGGCGACAACAACCAACAGCTGCGCAACGGCAACGGCTACGACCACAATTGGGTGCTCAACACCAAGGGCGACATCACCAAGCCCTGCGCCCGACTGGAGAGTCCCACGACGGGCATTGCGATGGAAGTGTTCACCACCGAGCCGGGAATGCAGGTGTATACGGGCAATTTCTTGGACGGCACCGTTAAGGGCAAAGGTGGCATAGCATACCCCCAACGCAGTGCCATCTGCTTGGAGACACAGAAGTATCCCAATAGTCCCAACAATCCCCAGTGGACTGAGTCTAACGCCTATCTCAACCCAGATGAGGTGTATGAGAGCAACACACGGTTTAGGTTCTTTATAAGCGACGGAAAATGAGGGTAGGCAGTAGAAAGGTTCGATGGATTGTTGCATTGGTGCTGGTGGCGGTATTGCTTGTCGCGGCTGGCACAATGTACTGGCGAGCATGGAACACGACTAATCCCTGGCAGGCAAAACGCGTGGGCGACATTCCCACGCTCCACGGCTTCACCCGAGAGCCTGCTGCCGACGGCAGCTATGCCGCTTATCTGCGCGACATACCTTTGAAGTCGAAGGGGGCAAAGCTGCATCTGCACAGCGGCATGGTCGCCAAACATCAGTTTCTGGCCGCCGCCATTGTCGACCAGCCTCTGCTGAACAAGAACGAGCAGTGTGCTGATGTGGCAATGAGGCTGAGGGCGGAATATCTTTGGCAAAACGGTCGTTACGACGAAATCTGTTTCACCGACGTGCACGATTCAATCCTGTGCTATTGCTGCGATACGGTCCCTGCGGACAGCCTGCGGTCGTGTTTCGAGGCTTACCTGACCGGCGAGGTCTTTGAATGGTGCAATACTTCCAGCCTCTATGGCGAAACAGTCCCACGCCAATTTATTGACGTGCAGGCGGGCGACATACTGGTACACCCTGCCGAGCCGGGCGAGGATTATGGACATGCCATCGTGGTGGTAGATGTGGCGCGCGATGCCAAAGGGCGGGTGGCGATACTATGTCTCGAAGGCAACACCCCTGCCCGCGAAAAGCACATCGTGCGCAACAAGTGGCTTTGGCGCGACCCGTGGTTCATTATTGATAAGAACGACAAAAGTATCAAGTTTATCAAAAGCCGTTTCCACCAAGGGCAGTTGAGACACTATGGTGGTTAGAGAATAGTATTGTCCATCCACAATCCACAAAAAAAACGCCATCCGATAGGACGGCGTTTTTTTTGTGACACTCATATTGTTTATTTGTTCTCGGCGTAGGCGATATATTTGTCCACCTCGCTGTATTCGGGACTCTCGGGATAGTTGTCCTTAATCTGCTGGAAAGCCTTGACGGCAGCCTTGTTGTCGCCCAACGAAATGTACATCATGCCAGCCTTCCACAGTGCGGTGGGGGAGACGATGAAGTTGGCGGCTTTGGCAGCGGCCTTCTCGTAGTATTTGGCAGCATCGGCAGCGTTCTCCAGTTCGGCGTAGGCATCGCCAATCAGCATCAGAGCCTCGGCTCCGGTGAAAGCGTCCTTGCCCTTGTACGACTTGAGAAGATCGATAGCTTCGTTGTACTGACCCAAGTTCAACTGGCAGATGCCGGCATAATATTTGGCAAGATTGCCCGATTTGGTGCACTTATACTCGTCGATAATGTCGTTGAAGCCCATAAATTGGTCGTTGCCGTTGAGGGCCTGCTCGAAATTGCCCTCGTTGAACCACTGCTCGGCAGCAAACATATCCTCTGCGGCACGCACCTGGCGGGGTTGTGCGACAAGGGCGACGTATGCCCAAATGGCCAAGGCAACTACTACAACGGCGGCTGCGACGATGGTGAGCTTCTTTTTGTTTTTCTGAATGTACTGTTCGGTTTTTGCGATAAAGCCGCTAACCTCAAGATTTTTTTCTTCCTGTTGCTCTTTCATTAGTATCTGTTTTTTTATTTGATTCTCAATTTGAATGTCGCTGGCAACGCGCCAGTTTTGGAGTTGCAAAATTAGTCATTTTTTTTCATTGCAACGATATTTTTTTTATAATGACCATTTTTTTTATTTGCGATTATAATTTTAACATTTTGTAAATGTTTAGCATGTAGTTGTTTATGTGTGACGGACATTTTTTTTTCGACAAAAAAAACTTTTTTCTGCTTTTTTTATCTATCTTTGCAAATTGGTTTTTTATGCATTGTATACATTAATTGTTGTTCGTCATGAATACAAAAGTCGAATATCTGGGACTGAAATTAGACAGTCCGATTGTGGCCGGTAGCTGCGGCCTCACTGCCAATGTTGACAACCTCTGCGCCCTCGAAAAGGCCGGTGTCGGTGCCGTGGTGCTCAAGTCTATCTTTGAAGAGCAGATCATATACGATATCAAACGCAATACGCACGTCTATGCCCCCGTGGGCAACTATGGCGACAGCTATGAGTATATCGCCCAGCATGTGGCGGACGACTCGGTGTCGAAACACTTCTCCCTCATTCGCGAGGCCAAGCGCAATCTCTCCATCCCCGTCATCGGCAGCATCAACTGTTTCTCGTATGAGAACTGGCTCACCTACGCCAAACAGTTCGAGGATGCAGGCTGCGACGCGCTGGAGCTGAACATGGCCATCATGCCTTTCGAGACGTCACTCTCCACCGACGATGTGGAACGCACCTTCGCCAACATCGTGCAGTCGCTCAAGAAGTCGATTACCATCCCCATCAGCATCAAGGTGGGCAGCTATTTCACCGACTTGGCGAAATTTATGCAGCAACTCTCGTGGATGGGCATTCAAGGCATCACGATGTTCAACAAGTCGATGCAGATAGATATCGACGTGGAGTCGGAGCGTCTCTGCAATGCCGACTCGCTCACCTATCCGGGCGAGCTGTACAACACGCTGCGGTGGACCGCCATACTCAGCCGCAAGCTGCGTTGCAACCTCTGCGCCACCACGGGTGTCGCCAATGGTCTCGACGTGGCCAAGCTCTTGCTGGCAGGTGCCAACGCCGTGCAGGTGGCATCTTGCCTCTATCGCAATGGCATCGACTATATGCGCACGCTGAACGACGAGCTCAAGGGTTGGATGGAACGCAAGGGCTATGAGAGCATCGACCAATTCAGGGGCAAACTGGCTATGAAGCCCAGCGACAAGGCCTCGATGCTGATGAGAACCCAGTTTATGAACTATTTCGCAGAAATCAAGTAAAGTGAAAATTGAAAATTGAAAAATGAAATCTCGCAGGAGCGACCCATTTACCCCGTTCCCGCGAAGTTTCAGTTTCAATTTTCAATTTTCAATTTTCAATATAGAAAATGATGAAGCCTACCAGATTGTTTGATTTGCTTCCCTACCGCAAGGCTACTAAGCCCGACCGCGCAGTGTTGGTCGCCAAGGAGCAGGGACAGTGGAGGAAAATTTTTATCGACGAATATATTGAGAAAACCAATGCCATCAGCTACGCCCTGCTGCACAAAGGCATAGAGCGTGGCGACAGCGTGGCCCTCATCTCTGCCGACCGTCCCGAATGGAACTTTGTGGACCTCGGCGTGCAGCAGATGGGTGCCGTGCTGGTGCCCATCTATCCCACCATCAGCGAGGACGACTATCGCTATATCCTCAAGGATTGCGAGGTGCGCTATCTGGTGCTCGAAAACGAGGCCATGTTGCGCAAGGTGCAGAACCTCCTGCCCGAGCTGGAAACGCTGAAAGAGGTGTGCCTCATTGACCGCAAGGATGCGGCAACAGGCTACACCACGCTGGCTGAACTGATGGATGAAGGTCGCGCACATGCTGACGAGGCCCGGCTGACAGAGCTGAAAGACTCCATCAAGCCCCGCGACGTGGCGACGATGATTTATACCAGTGGCACCACCGGCTTCCCCAAGGGAGTGATGCTCTGCCACGAAAACGTGCTCACCTGTCTCTACGGAGTACAGAACACCCCCAAGGCGCATTTCTGCCGCGCCATGAGTTTCCTGCCCCTCTGCCATGTGTATGAGCGCATGATGAACTACCTATACCAGTACATGGGCTATGAGACTTGGTATGCCGAGAGCATTGCCAAGGTGGCCGAGAACATGAAAGACGCCCGCCCGCACATGATGACGGCAGTGCCCCGTTTCGTCGAGAAGATGTACGACGGCATCTACCGCAAGGGCGAGTCGCTGAAAGGCATGAAGAAGAAAATCTTTTTCTGGTCGTTGAAGCTGGCCCTGCGCTACGACCTTGAAGGCACCACGTGGTGGTATCGCGTGCGTCGCCAGGTGGCGGACAAGCTGGTTTACCACCAGATTCGCGACACCTTTGGCGGATGCCTCGAGATGTTCGTCTCGGGCGGCAGTGCCATACAGCCCCGACTGGCACGTTTCTTCACCTGCGTGGGAATGGACATCTACGAAGGCTACGGCCTCACGGAGACAGCCCCGGTGATAGCTGTCAGCTCGTCGGCACCGCACGGTAGAAAACTGGGCACAGTGGGTCTGCCCCTGCCCGGCGTGGAAGTGAAAGTGCTCGAAGGGTCGAACGAGATAGTCTGTCGCGGCCCCAACGTGATGCTGGGCTACTACCGCCAGCCCGAGTTGACCAAGCAGGCCATCGACGAGGAGGGCTGGTTCCATACCGGCGACACCGGCGCCTTCGAACCCGAAGGGCAGCTGCGCATCACCGGCCGCACCAAGACCATGTTCAAGACCTCAATGGGCAAGTTTGTCAACCCCGAGGTGCTAGAGGACAAGTTCAAGGAGAGCCCATTCATACTCGACATGGTGGTGGTAGGCGAGAACCAGAAGTTTGCCGCCGCTCTGATAGTGCCCGACTTCCAGTTCCTGAAAGACTGGCAGGAACGCCACCGCATCCATTGCGACAGTCGCGACGAGATGGTCTCCGACAAGCGCACGCTCGAACGCTACGCCCGCGTGATGGAGAAGTATAACAAGAGCCTCGGGTCGGCCGAGCAAATCAAACGCTTCAAGGTGATTAACGACGAGTGGACCACTGCCAATGGCTGCCTCACCCCCACGATGAAGGTGAAGCGGTCGGTGATACAGCAGCGTTGCAAGGGATATATCGACGAATTATTTAAATAACATTACATTATAACTAAACAAGAACCTACGATGGACAATTTACAAGAGAAAACAGCCAGCTTCTTCCGTTTTGAGGATCTGCGCATCTACGCCAAAGCCACTGACTACAGCGCATGGGTGATTGCCAACCTTGGCAGCCCCGCCAATGAGAGACAGCAGAACCTGGCTAACGCTTTCTGCCACTCGTCGTACGACATTGCGCTGAACATCGCCGAAGGCTCGTCGCGCAACAAGAGCCAATTTGAGCATTACCTGAAGATTTCGAAGACTGCCATCCGCGAGTGCATCGTCTTCACCACCATTGCCAAGAGCCTAGGAATGCTCGATGAGGAACGTTGCGAGCAGTCGCGCGAGTACCTGATGGAGCTCACACGCATGATTGGCGCTTTGATTATCTCGTTGCAGCGTGGCGGCCGTCGTCGCGATGAAGAGGAGGGCGACACCGACACCCCCGCCGACGAACCCGACGCACTGGACGCTATTGATACAAACTTTTAGGGAATTAAAAATTAAAAATTAAGATTTTGAAGCGGCAGCTGAATTTTAATTTTTAATTTTTAATTTTTAATTTCAACAAGATGTTCCCTGTTTTAGACGGCTTGCGATTTACTGATAGGGGCAGTTTCTTCTTAATTGCCGGCCCCTGTGTGATAGAGGACGACCACACGCCCTTCGCCATTGCCGAGCAGCTGGTCGCCATCACCGAGCGGCTGCATATCCCCTACGCCTTCAAGGCCTCATACCGCAAGGCAAACCGCTCGCGGCTCGACTCGTTCACGGGCATTGGCGACCGCGAAGGTTTGGAAATATTGCAGGCGGTGCGCGACCGCTACGGTGTGCCTGTCGTCACCGACATCCACAGCGAGCAGGATGCCGCAATGGCGGCCCCTTACGTCGACGTGCTGCAAATCCCCGCCTTCCTATGCCGCCAGACCTCGCTGCTTCAGGCTGCCGCCGAAACGGGACGCTGTGTCAACATCAAAAAGGGACAGTTCCTCTCGCCCGAGGCCATGACCCACGCCGTCGACAAGATGCGCCATTTCGGCAACCACAACGTCATGCTCACTGAACGCGGCACCACCTTCGGCTATCAGGACCTGGTGGTGGATTTTCGCGGCATCCCCATCATGCGGCAGAACGGTGTGCCCGTGGTGGTGGACATCACCCACTCGCTCCAACGCCCCAACCAGCCGGCGGGCGTCACGGGCGGCAACCCCGAGATGATCGAGACCATCGGACGGGCTGCTGTGGCCGTGGGCTGCGACGGCATCTTCATGGAAACCCATCCCAACCCCGTCGTCGCCAAGTCGGACGGTGCCAACATGCTCCCCCTCGACCGCGCCGAACGGCTGCTTGAAACACTCCAACGCATCCATCATGCTGCCCACTTCTAATCTTTTTTGTTATGCAATTAAATCTCGAAAGACCAATCGTATTCTTCGACCTTGAGACCACAGGCATCAATGTGGGACAGGACCATATAGTCCAAATCAGTATGTACAAGGTCAACCCCAGCGGGGTATGCCGCACTGCGACATATTATATACGGCCCGTCGATGCCGAGGGGAACACCGTACACATCCCCGAGCAGACAACCCAGATTCACGGCATCACCGATGCCGATGTGGCCGACAAGCCCACCTTTCGCGAGCTGGCACCCGTGATAGCCGAGTTTATCGGCGAGTCGGATTTGGCAGGCTATAATTCCAACAAGTTCGACGTACCCATGCTGGTGGAGGAGTTCCTGCGTGCCAAATACCCCTTCGACATCAGGAAACGCTTCTTGGTCGACGTGCAGAATATCTTCCACAAGATGGAGCAGCGCACCCTGAAGGCGGCCTACCGCTTCTATTGCAACAAGGAGTTGGAGAACGCCCACTCCGCCGATGCCGACACCATGGCGACATACGAGGTCCTCTTGGCGCAGCTGGACCGCTACAAGGATGCAGAATATGTGGATTCCGACGGCACGGTGAGCAAACCCATCGTGAACGATATTGAGGAACTCAGCCGTTTCTCAACGGTGCTGCAATGGGCAGACTTGGTGGGACATATTGGCTACGACAAGCAGCACCGCGAGGTGTTCAACTTCGGCAAGCACAAAGGAAAACTGGTGGAAGAGGTGTTTACGGAAGAACCCTCCTACTACGATTGGATGATGAAGTCGGAGTTCCCACTTTCCACTAAGGACTGCATCACCAAGATTTGGCGGCACATTCGCGAAAAAAAGAAGCTCGACGCCCTGATGCGCCGCTTCAACGTCAGGGACTAGTGCCCCCCTCTTGACCCCCTCCTAACTCCCGCGAGTATTCGCTCCATATTAGATTCATCATCGGTTGTTTTTCGCTATTATGAGCGAAAAACAACTGTTTTAATAGGTATAAACGTACGAGGGTTTGTGAGATTAAGTGTGGGAGTGGTTGGGTGTCAGATTGTTAATCTGCAATGTCGAGGGTGAGGAGGGGACGGTCTTCAAGGAGGCCGAGGAGGCGGTCGCCGGGGTGTAGGGGGCCGATGCCGGCGGGGGTGCCGGTGTAGATGAGGTCACCGACGGTGAGGGTGACGTATTGCGATAGGTGGGCGATGAGGTGGTCTGGGGAGAAGATCATGTCGCCGCTGTTGCCTTGCTGCACGGTTTTGCCGTTGATGAGTAGCGAGAGGTTGAGGCTGTCGATGGGTTTGCCTAATTCGGCAAGGGTGACGAAGGGGCTGACGACTGCGCTGCCATCGAAGCCTTTGGAGAGGAACCAGGGCATGCTGTTTTCTTTTGCCTTGCGCTGGAGGTCGCGGGCGGTGAGGTCGATGCCGAGGGCTACGGAGTGGTAGTAGTGGTGGGCTTCGGTGAGGGGGATGTGCGAGCCAGTGCGTTCGATGCGGACGACGAGCTCTAGCTCGTGCTGGAGGTCGTGGGTGAAAGTGGGGTGGCGGAGCGTGGCGGGGGTGGGCAGCAGGGCGGTGTGGGGCTTCTCGAAGAAGGTGGGCTCGGCGGGCAGGGCTGACTTCATTTCAGCCGCGTGGGGTGCGTAGTTGCGTACTACACAGAAGATGTTCATTTGTTTGGGGGTTAGAGGTTAGAGATTAGGGGTTAAGGAACGTCAGCTACGCTCAACACTAACCTTTCATTTCTCATTTGACTAGGTATCCTACGATGTCGATGCGGCGGTCGCGGGCGGCTTCGAGGCTGTAGACGGAGCGGACGTTGCGGGGGTCGCGACGGGGGTCGGTGGGTAGGACGGTGTTGGTGTCGGCGGCTCCGTGGGCGACGGTCTCCAACCGAAGGGTGCCGTTGTCAAGATATGGAAGGAGGGCTTGGTTGTTCCAGCGGATGAGGGTGTTGCGGAAGCAGTCGATGCGGCGTTTGGAGATGTTGATGTTGTAGAGGTCTTCGAATAGGGGGCTGGCGAAGCCGTCGACAGTGAGGGTGACTTGGTGTCCGGCAGCGAGGTCGGCGAGTAGGAATTCGAGCAGCGCGTTCATGGCTTGGTGGCCACGCTGGAGGTCGTGCTTGAAGAAGTGGTCGACGGCTTTCTGCACGGAGTCGCGTTTGCGCCAGTCGGCGGGGTTGGATTGTGCGCCTTTGTATTCGTCGATGCGCTGGATGTAGTGTCGCCAGGTGGCAGAGTAGTCGAGGTTGGTGGTGGTATCGAGGGTGTGAGGGTTGGGTTCGTCGTTGTGGAAGTAGAGGCTGATGGGAAGGAGGTCGGTGGGTCGGGTGGCGGCGGGCTCGACGATGGGTTGCGAGAGGTTGTCGGGGGTGAGTAGGCGCCGCCAGCGGAAGAGGTCGTTGCAGCAGTTGCTGTCGGTGGTGAAGAGCGAGCCGGGACGGTTGGATGCGAGGAATCCGCAGGCTAGGAGCTGGCGGACGGTGTCGGCGGTGTCGTTGATGCAGCGGCATTTGCATGGTTGGAAGGTGAAGAAGAGATCGTCGTAGGGACTGTTTATTTCGGGGCCTAGGTTGATGGGTTGTTGCCAGCTGTTGCGCAGTCCGACGGAATGGTAGATGTCGTAGCTGCCCTGCCCGCCGTCGCGGTTGCTGCTGAAGTAGAGTGTGCCTTCTTCGTTGCAGTAGTAGGGGGTGACGTCGTTGCTGTCGCTGTTGACGGGTGCGCCAAGGTTGGTGCAGTTGCCGGGACGGCCTTCGGAGATGATCATGGCATACCAGATGTCCATGCCGCCGAGACCACCGGGACGGTCGGAGCTGAAGTAGAGTATGGTTTTGCCGTCGGGCATGTAGCCCACGGTGGGATGGGTGCTGGTGTAGCCGTCGAGGTTCACGTCGCCGCCGAGGGGCTTGGGCTTGCTCCAGCGGTTGTGGGTGCGCTTGGTGTAGTAGATGTGGTGGATGCCTTCCTCTTTGGTGTTGCCACGGGTGAAATAGATGATGTTGTTGCGGGGGTCGTATGCCACGTTGCCGCAGTTGGTGCCGTTGGCGTTGAGTCCCCATTGGTTGGGGGTGCCATTGCCTAGGGTGCCGTCGGCGTTGAGGTGTGCCTGGTTGATGGTGGTGAGGATGGGGTTGAAGTCGATGAGGTAGAGTCGGCTGCTTTCTTCGCCCTGCATGGTGTTGTAGAGGAGCAGGCTGTCGTCGACCACGACGGCGGCTGCCTCGCTGCCGGTGGTGTTGATGCCGTCGGCGATGTGGGTGACTTCGTAGTGCACCTGGCTTTGTGCCAGCAGGAGACTGGTGGAGACTAGAAGGTGGAAACTAAGAATTAAAAGGCGTTTCATGGATTTGGGAATTCAAATTAGTATGGTGTACATTTGAGGGCATGGGTCTTTTTGCCTCGTTTGGACATGCGGTATACCATGCCCACTTCGAAGGCTCCGATGGTGCCACTGGCGGTGGCAAGGCCGGAGATGTTGGCGTCGTAGCAGAAGTTGATGAGGAGGGCGTCGTATTCGATGAGCAGGTTGGCGATGATGGCGTCGGCATGGCGGTAGGCGAGTCCGGCGCGGAGGCTGGTTTGGTGGCGGCTGCCTTCGTCGAGGTACCATTTGATATCGGCTCCGTAGACGAGTTCGCGATAGTCGCCCTGCATTTGGAAGAACACTACGGGCATGAGCGACCACGTCTGCCAGTGGCGGTATTCGGCACGGGCAAAGAGGCTGTAGCGGCGCAGCAGGTAGGTGTTGTCGAGCCTAAGATAGGAGATGTTGGGCTGGTTGATGTTGCGCATGGCGAAACCTACCTTGGTGTGGAGGTCGCCGCTGGGCTGGTAGTACCAGGCGATGCCGGCGGCGAGTAGGGGGTAGTTGCTTTGCTGTGAGGGGAAGACCTCGGTGGGGTCCTGCATCTCGGCGCGCGAGGGGTCGAAGCCCGACTGGGCATATCCGCCTTCCAGGCCAAGGGAGAGGTAGTTGTTGCCGTGTCGGTTCAGGGCGAAATAGTAGGCTAGGGAGAGGTGGGCGGAGGTGGTTCCGTAGTGGAGGGTGCCGGCATGGTCGGAGAAGACCGACGCGCCGAGGCTGAAGCCTTGGCGGTGCGAGTTGTTGCGCCATAGTGCCATCTCGCCGGTGAGGGCGAAGGTCTGGAAGGGTGTGCTGACGGTGGCCCACTGGTTGCGATAGATGATGCCGAAACGGCCTGTCCCGTCGTAGAAGCCTGCGTAGGCAGGGTTGAGCAGCAGGGGGTTGGCATCCACTTGCGAGAAATGGATGTCCTGCGCTCTGGCGGAGACTAGGGCGGTCAACAGCATGAGTATGGCAAGGGGTTTCTGCATGGTGGTTTATCGTGCGTAGGGTGGGAGGGCGATGTCGGCAAAGTCGCCATTAAGGTATTTGAAGTGTCCAGCGATGCCTACCATGGCGGCATTGTCGGTGCAGAATTGGAATTTGGGGATGAACACACGCCAGTGGTGTCGTTGGCCGAGGCGTTGCAGCTCGCTGCGCAGCAGACTGTTGGCGGATACGCCGCCAGCTATGGCCACCTGGCGCACGCCACTTTTGTTCACTGCTTTTTTTAACTTTTTGATGAGGAATCCGACTATGCACTGCTGGATGGAGGCGCAGAGGTCGGCCTTGTGCTGTTCGATGTAGTCGGGTTCCTCGGCCAGACGGTCGCGCAGGAAATATAGGAACGAGGTCTTGATGCCGCTGAAACTGTAGTCGTTGCCGGGTATGTTGGGGGTGGCAAAGTGGTAAGCGTCGGGGTTGCCTTCCTTTGCCAGACGGTCGATGATGGGGCCGCCGGGGTAGCCCAGCTCCATTATCTTGGCGGCCTTGTCGATGGCTTCGCCTGCGGCATCGTCGATGGTCTGGCCTAGCACCTCGATGTCGAAATAGTCGCGCAGCAGCAATATCTGCGTGTGTCCGCCCGATACCAGCAGGCAGATGAAGGGGAACTGGGGCACGGTGCTGTTGTCGTCCTCCTTGATGAAGTGCGACAGCACGTGTGCCTGCAGGTGGTTCACCTCCACCAGCGGGATGTCGAGGGCTTGGGCGAAACTTTTGGCAAACGACACGCCGACCATGAGCGACCCCAGCAGTCCGGGGCCGCGGGTGAAGGCTACCGCGTCCAAATCCTTCCGGTCGATGCCGGCATTGCGGATGGCGGCATCGACCACGGGGACGATGTTTTGCTGGTGGGCGCGGGAGGCCAACTCGGGCACCACGCCGCCATATTGCTCATGCACCTTTTGCGAGGCGATGACGTTGGAGAGGATGCGGTCGCCCCGCAGCACGGCGGCAGAGGTGTCGTCGCACGATGATTCTATCGCCAGGATGGTGGCGTTGGGGTTGATGGGTCGCATCGGTGGGGGCTATTTCTTTTTGGTGTCGACACCGATGTCGTTGGGATTGAGGATGGGATCCTCCATTTCGTTACAGACGCGATAGTAGTTGTTGAGGTCGGAACAGCGTGTTCCTGCAGCGGCAACGGTAGTGTTGGGACCTGTCCAGTGGGCATTGACCATTTCGTAGCAACGGCACGACTTGGTGTCGCATGAGGCTAGGGCTAGTGCGCCCAGCGCAAGTAGAAGGGTGAGCTTGAGTTTCATGTTATTCTATAGTGTTGGTTGATTCTGATGTTTGGGAGCCAAAGGCATTGATAAAGGTTGGCATGTAGGAGCCTATTTCTATCTCGTCGCAGAAGAGCCATGCCTGCTCGCCTGCGCTGATGTGCCAGTCGGGCATCTTGCCGTAGTTGGTGGCCTTGATACGCACGTAGCGGCAGGTGGTGTAGGCTCCACGGCAGGTGAAGGTGTGCTGGACACTCTCTTCCTGACGGTCGCGGACGGCGGGGAATTCTGTGTTTTCGACCGATGCCCAGTGGGTATAGTTCTTGCCGTCGTTGGAGACGCTCACATCTATCTTGGTGGGGAAGAATATCCAGCTGCGCATGTTGTCGAGGCAGTCCACTCCGACGCTTGTCAGCGACCTGGACTGCAGCAGGTCTACCACCACCTCCATGTCGCCCGACCAGCCCTGCCAGCCGCCGATGCGGTAGTTGGAGACACCGTAGAGGCGGTCGATGAGGCCTTGCGGGCCGTTTTCGGAGTACTGGGGTTCGGGTTTGGTGAGATAGGTGAGCTTTTTGTCGGCAACGAAACGGCGGCGCGTCTGTTCCACCACAGGACTATAACCCTGGGTGGGGCTGTATGCCACGGCTTTGACGGCGATGTCGTTCTTGATGTAGAAGGGTTGGGTGTAGAGGATGGAGTGGGTGTCGGGCGTGCTGCCGTTGAGGGTGTAGTAGATGCGGGTGTTGGTTTCGGACGGGAGGGTTCTGGCCGACAGCGATATTAGTGTCGAATCGGTGAAGATAATCTGCCATTCGTTGAAATATGGGGCAGGTGTGACGCGCAGTTCCTGCGGGAACGGCACTTGGCTTTCGTCGAAGAACTGGTAGGTGTTCCAGAACTTGCCGGGCTGCCATCCGTTGCGGGAGACGACCAAGTCTTCTTTTCCTTGGCGATGGATGGTGACACGATCGAAGAGGGGGGTGACGGTCACATACTCGCTGCTGCCGGGACAGACGGGGTAGAAGCCCATCGCGCTCATCACATACCATGCGCTCATCTGGCCACAGTCCTCATTGCCGCACAGTCCGTCGGGCTTGGGGGTGTAGAGTTCGCCAAGGATGCGATGGACGATGTTGTCCAACTTGTCGGGGGCATTCACGTAGGCATACAGGTAGGCGGCGTGGTGCGAGGGCTCGTTGCCGTGGGCGTACTGTCCGACCATGCCGGTGATGTCGCTTTGGTCGCGGCCAGTGGTCTGGCTGCTGGTGTTGAAAAGCGAGTCGAGGAAGGCTTCGGCCTTTTCGGCTCCGCCCATTTGGGTAATCCAGCCAGTCACGTCGTGCGGCACGTAGGTGCTATACTGCCAGCTGTTGGCCTCGGTGAAGTGGTTGTTCACCTCGGTGGGGTTGAAAGGGGTGACGAAGCCGCCGTTGCGGCGGGCATGCATGAAGCCGTCGGGGTCCATGATATTTTGCCACGATTGTGCGCGCCGCATGTAGGTGTTGTATACTTCTTGCAGGTAATGGTAGGTGGCTGAGGTGTCGGGTTTGAATACACCTCGCATCATCTCTGTGTAAGCATAACGGGCTATGCACCAGTCGTCATATGAGTATTCCAGGGTCTTAGATACAGTCTCGTTGTCCAGTTGGCTGTCCAGATAGCCCTGTGAGGCGTAGGACTGGTGAGCCTCGGTGCGGTTGGAAGTGGCAATCATGGCGTTGAGTAAGTCCAGTCGGCGTCGGTCAGTCCATTGGTCGAGAATACCGGCTTGTTGCGCTTCCAATATTACAGGGCAAGCGTGGTAGCCAATCATGCAGTGCGTCTCATG
>JAEEIS010000258.1 GCA_016281475.1 Bacteroidales bacterium | reverse complement strand
GGAGGCGGGTGCACATGTGGACAACAGCGTCGACCCAGAGACCGGCCTCCCCATCATCTCGCTCTACGGCAAAAACAAGAAGCCCACGCAGGAACAACTCGCGGACGTGAATGTGGTCATCTTCGACTTGCAGGATGTGGGCTGCCGCTTCTATACATATCTTTCGACGCTGCATTATGTTATGGAGGCTTGCGCCGAACGTGGCATTCCGCTCATTGTGCTTGACCGCCCCAACCCCAACGGGCGCTATATCGACGGACCTGTGCTGGACACCGCCAACTACCGCTCCTTTGTGGGGATGCATCCGGTGCCCATCGTCTATGGCATGACCATAGGCGAGTATGCCCAAATGATAAATGGCGAAGGCTGGCTGAGCAAAGGGATGAAGTGCGACCTACACGTCGCACCCATGCGAGGTTATTGCCGCGACAGCGTCTACGAGCTGCCTGTGCCGCCGTCGCCCAACCTGCGCAATGCCCATGCCATTGCCCTCTATCCCTCATTATGCCTCTTCGAAGGCACCACTGTCAGTGTGGGTCGCGGCACCGACTGGCCTTTCGAGGTGGTCGGCACCCCACACCCCAGCAGTGTGGAATGGAATGCCACCTATACCCTTGCCGACGGGCAGAAGGTACACCTTTTCTCGTTCACCCCTCAGGGAGGTAAACCCTGTTACGGATTCGACCTGCGCGAGATACAGGTGCCGTCGAACTTCGACCTCTCCTATCTGATTCTGATGTACAATGCGGTCGCTAACAAAAATCTCTTCTTCTTGGGGAACAATTTCTTTGAGAAGTTGGCAGGCACTGCCGACCTTCGCCGACAGTTGCAGCAAGGTGCATCGGAAGAGGAAATACGTGCCTCGTGGCAGCCTGCGCTTGACCATTTCAAGACCGTCCGCAGCCGCTATCTTTTGTATCCTGATATTGAGAGTAAATAAAGAAAGTGATACTTTTTTTTACTCATGTCAGAAAAAATGTGTAATTTAGCACATTAATTTAGTGTGTTGCGAGAGGCATAATTTGCCGCGCAATATACTAATATGGTTATAATTGCGTTATTGAGTAAAATAAAAATTTATATATGAAAATGATAAAAAAAGGTTTCGTCCTCATGGTTGTGGCCCTACTTTGGGGCAGCACGGCGATGGCTCAGAGCAGTGTCGCGTCGAAGGCAGATGAGCAGTTCAAGAACAAGCAGTACATCCTTGCCTTGGAGAGCTACCAGAAGGCATACGACCGCGTGTCGAGCAACAGGGCAGAGAAGAACCGTATCTATTTCCAGATTGGCGAGTGCTATCGCCTGATGTACAACTATCCCAAGGCGGAGCATACCTACCTGCGCCTGATTCAGGCAGGGTATTACAACGTGGAGCCCAAGCTGTATTTCTATATGGCTGAGATGTGCCGCTTCAACGGCAAGTTCGACGAGGCGGATGGCTACTATGACAAATATCTGGAACTGGTGCCGGGCGACAAGCTGGGCACGAGCCGTAAGAAATCGCTGATAGAGGTGACGCGCTGGGCTGCCGACCGCAGTCGCCACGTCATCACCAAGTTGGTGGACTGGAGCACGGAATATAACGACTGGGCACCCCATTTCGTGGGCACCGATACCAACACGCTGGTGTTCACTTCGAGCCGCTACGGCATGGACGACAACAAGGACGTGGACCTTTGGACGGGTCAGAACTTCTCGTCGCTGTACAAGGTGTACAAGGACCGCAACGAGCGTTGGACCGACGAGCCCGAGTCGTTCGACAACAGCCAGAAGATTAACACCCTCAGCAACGAGGGTGAAGCCTGTTTCTCGCCCGACGGCATGACCATCTACTTCACCCGATGCGAAGTGGTGGAGGGTGAGACGCGTGGTTGCGCCATCTTCACCTCGGTGAAGCAGGCAACGGCAGACAAGAAGAAGAAAGCCGCCAAGAAGAGCACTAAGAAAGATAGCAAGAAAGGCAGTAAGGATGAGAAAGAGGGTGAGGATGTGGCTCCTGGCGAATGGCACGATCCTGTGCGCATCAACCTCGGCGACACTATCTATAACTACCTCTACCCCGCCATCACCAGCGACGGGTTGACACTCTACTTCTGCTCCGATATGCCGGGTGGCGAGGGCGACTACGACCTGTGGAAGGCACAGCGTGCCTCGGTGGCCGACGACTTCGGCAAGCCAGTGAACATGGGTCCCATTGTCAATACCCCCGGCCGTGAGGCGTTCCCCATCCTGCGTGGCGACTCGACACTCTATTTCTCCTCCAATGGTCTGCCGGGCATCGGTGGTTACGATATCTTCGTGACCACCATCGGCAAGCGCATCCCTTCGCGTCCGAAGAACTTAGGTGTGCCTATCAACTCGTCGTATGACGAAATGTCGATTATCTACTACCCCGAGAGCGACGACAACCCCATGCTGGAGCGCGGCTATTTCTCCTCGAACCGTCCGTTTGAGGACCCCCTCAACAAGAATACCGACAAGAAAGGTAAGAAGATACCGCTGCCCAACCTGAATCTCTTCAAGTTCGAGCTGCCCCCGCTGCTGTACACCATCGAGGGTACGGTGCGCGACGAGAAGTCGATGCAGCTCATCAAGGGCGCGAAGGTGAAGATTGTGGGCTCCGACGGCTCGGAGGCCGAGACCTATACCGACAAGAAAGGCCACTACAAGTTCAACAATAGTCAGGTGAAAGGGCAGGTGGTGTACAAGATGTACTTCTCCAAGGTCGACTACTTCAGCCTTGAGCAGTCGGAGAGCACCAAGGGCTACAACGTGGACAAGGACATTGTGCACGACTGCCGCATGGAGCCTGTGCCGCAGCAGCCTGTGGTACTTCCCGAGATTCGCTACGACCTCTCCAAGTGGGACATCAAGGAAGAGTTTATGGATTCGCTGATGGACCTCTACCTGGTGATGATGAACAACCCCAGCATCGTGGTTGAGATTCGTGCCCACACCGACTGCCGTCCATTCCTCGGTCTGACGAACGACACCCTCTCGCAGCGTCGTGCGCAGAGCGTGGTGGACTATCTCGCCAACCGTGGCATCGAGCGTGGACGTATGGTGGCCAAGGGCTATGCCGAGCGTGTGCCCCGCACCCTCGACCGCGACGTGTATATCGAGGTGGGTGGTAAGCCTTTCATCTTCTCGGCTGGTACGACGCTTGACTGCGACTACATCAGTGACCTGCCCACTCCCGAACATCAGGAGGCCGCCCACCAGCTGAACCGCCGCATCGAGTTCCTCATTCTCCGCTCCGACTATATCTCCAAGCGCGTGACCGACAATATGGCTTCCGACTCGGCCCTTATCAAGCAGAACGAGGACGGCACCTATATCGACTTGGTGAACGCACCGGTCGACACCAGCTCGCGCGACATCGCCGTTATCATCCACGACGAGGGCACCATCCCCGTCACCATGATCAACACCCAGAAGGGCGAGGTGCAGGCCATCATCAACGGCATGCAGATACCGATGCTCATCGACGAGCGTTACAAAGAACCTATCGCCATCTCGTGGGAGGAGGCTATGAACCTGCTCTACCAGCGTCGCATCAACAAAGAGGACTTCCCCGACCGCGACAACGCCTTCGACCCTGAGGGCAACATCCTCGACAAGGCCAAGCTGGTCTTCAAGGAGATGCAGATTGGTCAGAAGCACCTCTACAATGTGGAGACCATCGTGGTGAAGGGCATCGACTATAAGTTTATCATCAACCGTTCTGCCTTGGGCGACTTCGGCGAATACGAATTCGACAAGCAGCAGGGCAAGCTCTACTTCTTCGACGATTAAACTACTCACCATAACAGGCCCCACGGCTTGTGGTAAGACAAGTCTCGCCGCCGAACTGGCATACCAGCTCGGCGGTGAGATTATTAGTGCCGACTCACGGCAGGTGTTTCGCGGCATGGACATCGGCACAGGCAAGGACCTC
>JAEEIS010000257.1 GCA_016281475.1 Bacteroidales bacterium | reverse complement strand
GGAATAGTGCAGCAGGTCGCCCTTCAGCTGCAGGGTCTTCACGGGCTTGGAGAAGACGAGCTGCTCGTGCACATCGCCCTCCCACCGTGCGGTGCCGCGCTGCCAAAGGCGCACTTTGGTGTCGGGGTACCAGCCGCAATGGCGTATCCAATGGCCGCAGAAGTTGGTGAGGCGGTTGACGCTGTAGACCTCGCCCTCGCGCGGACCTTCGGCCAGCAGGTGGAGCAGGCTGTCGAATAGCTCTTCACCCACCTCCTCGTCGGCATCCAGACTCAGGACCCAGTCGCCCGTGGCGAGGGTTTCGGCATAGTTTTTCTGCTTGGAGAAACCCTCCCAGTCGTGGTGGACGAAGGTTGCACCCTGCTGTCGGCAGATGGCTCCGGTCTCGTCGGTGGAGCCTGAGTCTACCACCACCACTTCCGAGGCAATGCCGTGTAGCGCTTCGAGGCACCGCTCGATATTGCGCTCTTCGTTGTGTGTTATGATGATAACGGATAGTGTGACCATTTTTTTTGATTGCTAAAAGGCTGATAGCTTAATTGCTGAAATTTTTTTTCGTTTTGAATTTGCAAAGATACAAAAAAATTAATAATTAAAAGAAATAAAAATTAAAAATTAAAAATAAATTCGTACTTTTGCAAATTATTTTGAATGGACTATTCACGAATCATCGTTCGCTATGATAATAGGTTTCGACGCCAAACGCGCTTTTCAGAATCAGACGGGTCTGGGCAATTACAGCCGCATGCTTATCTGCGGCCTTGCCCAACGGTATCAGGGTGTGCATTCGTTCCTGTATGCGCCAGATATGTCGGGCGAGTACAAGAGCTATTTCTCGGGCTTTGCCAACATATCGACCCGCCAGCCGTCGGGCATCGACAGGCATTTCCCCACGTTGTGGCGGCGTTACGGTGTGTCGGTCCACTTGAAGGGCGACAAGGTGGATATTTTCCATGGCCTGAGCCACGAGCTGCCACACGGCATTCCCCGCTCTATCAAGAAGGTGGTGACGATGCACGACCTCATTGTGTGGCGTTACCCACAGTTCTATAGTCTTTTCGACCGAACGATGCACCGTATCAAACAGCGTCATGCCTGTCGCATTGCCGACGTGGTGGTGGCCATCAGCGAGCAGACCAAGCGGGACCTCATAGAGTTTATGCATGTGCCCGAGCAGAAGATCAGGGTGCTGTACCAGTCGTGCGACAACATCTTTTGGAGGCCTGTCGACGAGGCCGACCGTAAGTCCGCACGTGAGACCTACGGTTTGCCGGAGAGGTATGTGGTGTGCGTGGGCTCTATTGAGGAACGTAAGAACCAGATTGCCGCTGTCAGGGCCTTGGCCGAGCTGCCTGCCGACCTGCATCTGGTGATAGTGGGTCGCCCGCATGGCACCTATTACGGTAGTCTGATGTCTGAAATTAGAAGGAAGAAGCTGACGGAGCGCGTGCATATTGTCACGAATGCCGACTTTGAGGATTTCCCTGCTATCTATAGCGGTGCGGTGGCGAGCGTGTATGTGTCTCATTTCGAGGGTTTCGGCATTCCTATCTTGGAGTCGATGTGCTGCGACGTGCCGGTGGTTGCGTCCAATATCTCATCGATGCCTGAGGCGGGAGGTGATGCCGCCCTATATGCTTCGCCTGACGACCCGAAGGAGATTGCCAATCAGCTGCGCCGCATTGTCGACGACCCGCAGCTGCGCCTCCAGCTTGTGGCCAAGGGTCGCGAGCAGCGCATAAAGTTCGCTCCCGACAGGATTATCACAGATTTCTACAACCTCTACGCCACGCTCTGCCCTGAGAAGGAGGAGAGTTGATTGAAAGGGATTTCTATAAATCCCCAATTTGACGGATGCCCTGCGGGCAGAAATTATATAAAGGTGGGTTCTATAAATTCTGTATATATGTCGCGTCCCTTCGGGACGCAGTTCTCAGATGGCTGAGTGTCACGGCACTGCGTCTTCGGCTTGTACCGTGTTATGAATAGTCTCACCTCTCCGAGGTGATTAATAGAAGTCCCCTAAAATCTTGATTCAAAATCATATAAAATTTTTTTTATCAATTTTGTTCAATTTCTCGCCGTCAGGCGATAAAAAATAGAAGTCACCTTGATTGAATTGTGATGTGTGAATAGTGAATTGTGAATAGTGAAAGGACAAATGTATTGTCAATTCACCATTCACGATTCACCATTCACGACATTTTAACTTCCACTTTAACTTCCATTTACTATTTTCCGATGGTGATTTCGATGCGGCGGTTTTTGGCGCGGCCTTCTTTGGTCTTGTTGGAGGCGATGGGGTCTTTGTCGCCACGACCGATGGCGCGGATGCGGCTACCGTCGATGCCCTTGCCTACGAGCATGGCCTTGATGTTGTCGGCACGACGCTGGGAGAGGGCTTGGTTGCTGGCAGGTTTGCCGACGTTGTCGGTGTGGCCGGTAACGGTGACGGTGATTTCGGGGTAGCGGGCCATGACGTTTTTGAGGTTTTCCCACGAGTCTTCGTTGAGTTCGCCGAAGATGGGGGTGTCTTTGCCGGTTTCGAAGTAGGCTATGTCTTTGTAGCCTGCCACGAAGGCGGCTTCTTCGCGTACGCGTTGCTCGGCCTTGGCGCGGGCACGTGCTTCGGCTTCAGCGCGCTCGCGTGCCTCGGCATCGGCACGGGCACGTGCTTCGGCATCGGCTTGTGCGCGAGCCAGTGAGTCGGCCTGAGCCTGTGCACGCTGGCGTGCGGCGGCCTCGGCTTCGGCTTGTGCCTTGGCCTTGGCCAGCTCGGCGGCATGTACGCGGGCTATGGAGTCGGCAGTGGCCTTGGCTTTGGCTTCGGCCTCGGCGCGGGCACGTGCCACGGCCTCTTCGCGGGCGCGTTGCTCAGCGGCGATGCGTTCTTCTTCGGCCTTGCGCTCGGCGGCTATGCGCTCAGCTTCGGCTTGTGCGGCAGCAGCGGCCTCGGCAGCGGCTATCTCACGCCAGTCTACGTCTTTGCCACAGCCGAAGCGCAGGCCCAGCTTGATGCCCACTTCGAGGGGATGGACTACGCCTACGCGGTCGGAGGCAAAGGAACTGCGCATGTCGAATGCAGACGAGGCCCCATTGGCGACAACGTCGAGCATGGCGGTGTTGATGTCAGCGTTGGGGTTGATGTTTTCGGGTGAGTAGTAGCCATAGAGGCCCAGATAGAAGCCGGTGGTCTTGCTGAGGTTGAAGACAAAACCGAGGTCGGCATGGAGGGCGCAGTAGATGGGGGCGATGTCGAGGGCGTGTGCCTTCTTTTCGCCATTGTAGGTGCCGAGGAGATGGTTGTCCATGTCGGTGTAGGTGACGTTGGTCTGCGGCATGTAGGCTTCGGTGACGTAGCGTCCGCTTAGGTATTTGTGGCTGGCGCTGAGCGGGTGGTTGAGGCTGGCGCCGAGCCCCATCTGGAATGCGCTGGTGACGCTGATGGGGGCACGCAGGATGAGCTGCAGGGGGATGCTGAGGTTGATGACGTTCTGACGCTCGCGCCAGTTGTAGAAGTGGACGTTGAGGTCGGCGGGATAGTTGGCACCTGGCAGGACCACGGGTTTCTGGGTGTAGCCGTAGTTGTAGGTGGAGGTGCTGCGCAGGGTGTTGGCCTGCACACCGAGGGCAAGTCCCAAGTGATGGTTGAACATGTATTGGTATTGCAGCTCGAGCACTCCGCCTAGGCCTGTGGCGCGTGTGCCGTCGGCGGGGGTGTAGAGGAGGGTGTGTATGCCGCCGCCGAGGTTGGCCTGGATGTTGCTGATGTGGTCGTTCATTTGGGCCGATGCGGTGCCGATGCCGGACAGCAGGGCTATGGTAAGGATTATCTTCTTCATGGTGTTAGAGTTTTAAGGTTTTGACAGAATGTCCGTCGACGGTGACCATGTAGGTGCCTTGCGGCAGGGTGGAGAGGTCGAGCAGGTGCTGTGTGCCTTGGAAGGTGGCGGTGTGGACCACCACGCCGTTGCTGTTGAACACTTGCAGCTGGTGTTGAGCCTCGTCGAAGCCTTGCAGCTTGATAGTGGTGGTCGAGACCACGGGCGAGGGCATCAGATGGATGGCGACTTTGTCGGTTGGGTTGTAGATGTTGGTGGGACAGACCATTGCCTCGTCGTCGGTGCCCAGGTTGACCATGACAGAGTATTTGCCATTGAGGCCGCCAGGCTCTTGGTAGTAGGGCTTGTTGGCGTTGGGGATGGTTTCGCCGTTGTGGTACCACTGGAAGGTGCGGAAGCGGTCGGGCTGGCCGTCGAGACGGCCGCTATTGTCGATGCTGATTACGTCGTTGAAGGCTAGCACGTAGTAGGCATTCGAAAGGTTGATGTTGAAGGTGAAGGTGTAGGCGGTGTATACTTGGCCGACGCTTTGGAATTCGACCATGGCGGAGTAGTGTCCTGCGGGACAGTTGCTGGGTATGGGGAAGGTGAGAAGGCTGCTGTCGACGAATTCGTGCCAAATGGTGTCGTCGAAGCCCGCTGCCAGTGCCTCGTCGGAGAAGATGAGGTGGTAGTAGGCCGGCTCGCCCTGATGGATGAGGAAGCGTACCGAGACGTTTTCGTTGTTGCAGAAGCCATAGGCTGTGGCGACAAATTGTTGGCCGTCGTCCACCGTGTCGAAAACGAGGGGCAGGACAATTCGGCCCTTGTATGGGTAGACGCTGTCTGCCACAAGGCGATAGTTGCCCGTGTCGGCACCCAGCAGTTGGTGGTGGGTGTAGATGGTCTTGTTGTCGCCCACTTCAGGACTGTCGTAGTTGGCGGTGGTGTGCAGAGCGATGTCGTCGCCCGCCACGGCTCCTTGCAGGGGTGGCTGGTAGTATACCCAGGCGGTGTCGGTACCGTCATATTCTTTTACGGTTAGAATATAGTGCAGTGGGCAGTCGGGGCTGACCGTGCGGCGCGTGATGCTGCCAATGAAGGCGTGCGAGTACACCAGATTGTAGTTGCCTGCCTGCGGGCCGGTGAGGGTGTGGGTGACGGTGACGGGCTTGAGGTAGCCCGCGTTGGGGGTGGCAAAATGGGCCGTGACGGTCTGATCCACCGTGTCGCCGGGCAGCACGCCTAGCAGGCTGCCGGGGTTGGTCACCTCGCAGTTGGTGGTGCCGTCGTATTCGCGATTGAGCTGCAGCTGGAGTCCCTCGGTGGCGATGGGCAGGGGGGTGATGTCGGCATAGAGGATGATGCTGGCGGGTGTCTGGTAGTGGTAGGCGTCGGCTCCGGTGAGGGTGAATGTGACCACCACGGGTTTGTCCTCGCCCACGTTGGCATCCAGATAGTGCGCTTCGGCATTAATTGTCACTTGATTGTATGGAAGCAGAGGAATCTCTCCGATGGTGATAATGTTGACAGAGGTGGTGCCGTCGTACACTTTGGTGGTGTCGATGGCCGTTCCCGTGATGGGGATGGAGTCGAGCTGCGACCATGCCGCAAAGGTCATGGCCACAAGGTAGAGGCTGATAACAAATAGTTTCTTCATGGTTTATCGATTTTTGTGTTTTTACTATATTATCTCACCATCAGTCGGCGGGCGATGGTCTGGCCGTTGCCGGAGAAGCGCACGGTGTAGATGCCCGAGGCCAACTTGTCGGTGCGGATGGTGAAGACGATGCTGCCCGCGGTCTGCAGCTGGGTGCTGTGGATGGTGCGGCCTAGATTGTCGATGATGTCAACCGTGTAGCTTCCACCGTTGCCAAGGTTAATCTGTATCTTGGCTTGGTCGGTGGCGGGGTTGGGGTAGAACTGTCCGAAAGCGGATTCGGCTTGGGGAGTGTCGATGCCCTCGGTATGGGGAGGCTCGGGGGTGGTGCTGGTGTCGCGGTGGGTGCGGTTGGCGTCGAAGACGAAGGTGATGTCGGTCATGGGGCGCGGCTCGGTCGAGAAGTCGTAGCGCGAGCTGTCCAGCTCCATCAGCTCTCCGTCGTAGTAGAAACTGTAGTACCCTCCCTGGCGGGCGGTCATGGGCTTGGTGATAGTCTTGAAGTGGTTGTCGGTGGCACCAATGTAGTACTCAAAAGTAATCTGTTCTTTGATAATGGAGACGGTTGTGTCGATGGAAGTGACGGTGGTGTCGAACCTATAGTGGTTGACGTAGTGGTATGTGGTGTCGTAGGTGTAGACTTCGACGGTGTCGTGGGTGACGGAGTCTATGTACCAATGAGAATAGTGGCTGAGAATCTCGGCAACGGTGTCGGTATAAAGGAATGTGCTATCGACAATGATATGTTGGCTGTAGCTGGTGTCGTAGGTACGGTCGTTGATACCTGCGGTGGGCAGTAGGCAGGAATACTTGTTGCCGTTGGCTGTCATAGGAATAGTGTCCCACGAGTCGAAGTTCCCTAACCCTCTCTTAAAACGATAGTAACAATTGGCACTGCGGATACCGTTGCGGTTGGTGATGACGGCGCTCACGGGAATGTCGTTGCCGCGCATGTCGTCAGCGCAGCCCACGACGCTCTTGTGCAGGATGCGGATAGGATTGTCGGCGGGAATCTGCTTGGTCACGCAGTGTATGGCACCGCCGCTGCCGTCAAACTCGCGCACGTCGACGGGATAGATGGTGTAGCCGGGATAGGCCTCCTTCAGCTTCTCGATGTTTTCACGGTCCCATGCGGCTGTGGGCTGGCCGTTGCTCACCGTGGAGAAGCAGGGCTGCAGTATCACGTTGTTCACAAACGTGTGGTTGCTGTAGGTGCGGGTGTATTGCTGGTCGTACTCATTCTGGCTGGAGAAGTTGCCACCGTTGTCCTTGCTCGGGAAGGGTATGGTGGACATGTAGTAGGGGCGGTCGAAGATGGAGGTGTAGGAGCAGAGCGAGTCGATGTTGCGTGCGCCCGTGCTGTAGTCTGTCCAGCGGCTGTAGCTGTCGGGCATCACCGAAAAGACGAAACCGTTCTCCTCGCACATGTCGGCGTAGAGGTCCACGTGGCCCGTGCCGCCGTCGTACTGGTAGGCGGGCAGCACGTGCGTCTCGCGCTGGCCCAGCAGGCTGCGCAAGGCCTGGCGGGTCTGCGCCTGGGTGAGGCGGGCCTTGTTGGTGTAGCGGATGCTGCTGATGTTCCGTCCGTCCCAGGTGATTTGGCCCGTGTTGTCGCCGTTGGCGGCATAGATGGCGTCGCTCGTGAACAGGAATCCCGCGCCGTCGACCAGGCAGTTTCCGCCTTCCCATTCGAAGGTGTTGATATAGTTGGGCAGGCCCATCTGGCGGTAGATGAGCGACGGCAGCGAGTCGTCCAACGCGCGGCCGGGATAGTACTCGAAGTCCATCATCGCCACGCTGTCCTGGTCACCATAGTAGAAGCAGATGGGGCCGCAGTCGCGATACCAGAACGAGTTGCCCGGCCCGACGATGAAGCGCACCTTGTTGTGGCGCAGATTCATGCGGGTCAGCGTGCGCAGCACCTTGGCGGAGTCCTCGGCCTTCTCCACGCGCACCCAAGCCTCGGCATTGCCTAGCTGGATGCCGTCCATGAGGTAGAAGAACACCTTGCCGAAGGTGCTGTTGGTGTCCATGATGCTCTTGTAGGGGCCGTAGGTGTTGGTGGACATCCAACCACGAGAGGGGTTGTACTTATAGTATTCGCCCACGCCCGTCACCACGGGGTCGGCGATGTAGTTGCCCGCGCCCAGGTTGGTGTCGGGCAGGTAGGAGTAGTAGGGGGTGACCACGATGGCCTGCACCTCCTCCCACTCGCCGGGGAACCAGATGCGATCCTCGGGCAGGGCCTTGGCGCTTTTCGGTGTCTCCACCGCTTCGCCGAGCGGTATGTTGCTCAGCTTGTATTGTTGCGAGATGTCGCGTTTGTGTTTCATCTGCCGCCACTCTTTCATCATCTCTTCGTGTGTGGTGGCATTCTGTGCTGTCGCGGCCACGGCCAGGACGACGGTCAGCAGGGTAAGGAATGTTTTCTTCATTTTTTGTAATATATTACTATCGCGTTTATATTGTTGGTGTCGCGTGTCTTATGCTGTTGTGGAATGTATTTTGGCGAACCTCCTCACACCGTCTTCCTCTTTTGTGCCGTTTCTTGAGGCTCCCTACCGATTTCTACCGATTCTTACCGATTGGGACGTTGTTTATCGCTCATACAGCGACAATCGACCTAGAAAGAATCGGTGGAAAAGTGGCGGTTCGCGGGAGTAAGGTGGGGTGGTGGAGGGGGTTCGCCTAGTGCTTACGGGGTGTCGCGACTAGCGTTTAAGGCTGAGAATTTCGCGGGCCTCGTCGCTGTTGGCCACTTCGCGGCCGAGCAGTTTGGCCATACGCACAACCTTGTCGACCAGCTCGCCGTTGCTCTTGGCGAGGACGCCGCGCTCGAGGTAGAGGTTGTCTTCAAATCCGACGCGCACGTTGCCGCCCATGACGATGGCGGGGGCTGCGAGCTGGAAGGCGTAGCGGCCGATGCCGGTGGCGGTCCAGGTGCTGCCGGCGGGGATGTTCTTGACGAGCCAGCAGAGGTTGTCGACGGTGGCGGGGGTGCAGCCGGGGACGCCGAGGACGAAGTTGAATTGCATGGGAGCGCCGGGCACCTGGCCTTTGCGGGCCATGGCGAGGACGCTGTCGAGGTGGCGCAGCTCGAAGCACTCGTACTCGGGCGTGGTGCCGCGTTCCATCATCCGTTTGCCCAAGGCGCGCAGGGTGGG
>JAEEIS010000256.1 GCA_016281475.1 Bacteroidales bacterium | reverse complement strand
GTAGATGATGGAGGGCTGGGGTCGCTCGGGCAGGGGGTCAGTGTCCGCCAGTCCGCAGGCGCGTCGCAGGCGTATCTCGTCCCACTCGTCCATAGTGGTGCCGCGGCCGGTGTCGATGGCTTTGGCTATGAGGTTCACCACGATGTCGTCTCCCACAAGGTCGCCACGGAGCATGATGTCTTTGACACGACGGCCTAGCTGTGTGTCCTGCGCCACCTCTTTGCGCAGCATTTCGCCAGTGGAGAGGTGGATGAGGTCGTATTTCTCAGCCAGTAGGGAGGCCTGGGTGCCTTTGCCGGCACCTGGGGCTCCGAATAAAACGATGTTCTTCATGGTTTAGAGTTTAATGTTTAAAGTTTAAAGTTTAAGGCGGCAGCCAATTCACCATTCACTATTCACGAGCTTTCAACTTTACGATAACGTGCTTTTGCCCTTTTTGTTGTGTGTTTGGGTGTTAAATATTTCGCGCGGGGAACAATTTTTTGTCTGTGGGTGCGTTATGGTGTTGTGGTATTCAGTTCGCACATATTCCTGCTGTATTTTCTGCCGACGTTTTTGCTGGTATATTTCTTGGTGCCTGCACGTTGGCGCAACGGGGTGTTGCTGGCGGCATCGATTCTCTTTTATGCATGGGGTGCGCCCGACTTTGTGTTGATACTGCTTGCCTCCACGGTGGCTAACTTCTATGTGGTGAGGCTTATGCACAAGGCACAGACCCCTAGGGCCAAGAAACTCTGGTGCACCCTTGCCATCACAATCTGTCTCGGACTGTTGGCCTATTTCAAGTATGCCAATTTCTTCGTCGACAATGTCAACGCCCTCTTGGCGGCATTTGGGTTGGGTACGATGACATGGACCAAGGTTCTGCTGCCCATCGGCATCAGTTTCTTCTCGTTCCAGTCGGTGACGTATGTGGTGGATGTCTATCGTGGCATCAACAAGCCGATGGAGCGGCTGACTGACTATGTGGTCTACATCATCATGTTCCCTCAGCTGATTGCTGGACCCATTGTGCGTTATACCGACATTGCCGACCAAATCACCGCCCAACGTAGTTTGCGATGGGACGAATGCCTGCAAGGCTTTTACAGGTTTGTGATAGGTCTGAGCAAAAAGGTTCTGGTGGCAGATGTGATAGGCCGCACGGTGGATGTGGCGATCGGTGGTGATATCGCCGCCATGGATATGGGCACGGCGTGGATTACCATCATCGCCTATACCATGCAGCTCTATTTCGACTTTTCGGGCTATAGCGACATGGCCATCGGCCTCGGCCGCATCATGGGATTCCGGTTCCCCGAGAACTTCGACAACCCATACACTTCTGCCAGCATCAGCGAGTTCTGGCGGCGATGGCACATTACGCTGGGAGCCTTCATGCGCAATTATCTCTATATCCCATTGGGCGGCAATCGGCGGGGTAGGGGACGCACCTATCTGAATCTCTGGCTGGTGTTCCTGCTCAGTGGTTTGTGGCACGGTGCCAGTTGGAATTTTGTGATATGGGGTGCCTATCATGGGTGTTTTTTGGTGTTGGAGCGGCTGTTGGGCATCGACAAGCGGCGTAAGCCTTGGCGCATCCTTCCCACCTTCATCGTGCTGCTCGTTGGCTGGGCAATATTCCGTATAGAGGACCTGCCCACCTGTTGGCTTTTTATCAAACGGCTTTTCTCGTTCGACTTCGCAGGCTTTGCCCTGGCCGAGCATCCGCAATACTACGTCACCCTGCTGGTGGCACTCGCCTTTGCCTTCCTTACCCTTTTCCCCTTTGGCAAGAAAATCGGGCAGTGGGTCTTTTATACCCAATATAACAACCGCCAACATATCCCCGTGTGGATTGTCGCCTGCCTGCTGTTCTTCTTCTGCCTTGGGGCATTGACTGCCACCGATTTCAGTCCGTTTATCTATTTCCGATTCTGACCCTATGCGCAACACACCGAAGATACTCTGCCTCGTCACCATGACTCTCTTTCTGCTCATCATCTTGCAGGGTGCTACGCATTTTGTCAAGGTCAAGCCGCTCAAGGGTGCCTATGTCAGTGCCGAGAAACCTCAGTTCGCCTTCGGCGCCTTCATGACGGGCGACTGGCAGCATCAAGTGGACAGCTATATTAAAGACCACCACGGCTTCCGCGAGCCTGCCATCCGCCTCTACAACCAGTATCTTTGGTCGGCATACCACCGTTCCACCAACCCCGGTTCGGTAGTTGTAGGCAAAGACAACTACCTCTTCGAGCCATGGTTTGTAGACGAATACTATACCGGCTGCTTCAAACACTTCTATCCCGACAGCCTCCTTATCCCCGGCAACGAAAAAGGCTATGTCTTTTTCCAGCGCATGAGCCGCCTTGCCAAGTTGCAGGCCATTTTAGAAGAGCAGGGTGTGCATCTGTTCCTTGCCCTCCTGCCCGGCAAAGAGCGCATCTACCCACAGTACCTGCCGGCACCAGCCCCCCAAGCCCGCAAAGAACGTATGGAACAAGGTGTCTGTAGCGCCTACGACCACTACAGCGGATGGAATAGTTTCTACGGTTTCCGCTGTGTCGACATCTGCCACTGCTTCGACAGCCTGAAAGGACACACCCCCTACCTCCTCTTCACCCAGACAGGTACCCACTGGAGCAGCATCGCCAGCACCTACGCCTTCGACTCCATCATGCGCTACATGCAGACCTTCGGTCCCGCCATCCGTCCCGTCAAGCTGGGCAAACCCTATTACGCCCGTACCCGTGAGCCCGATGCCGACCTTGACGAACTGCTTAACAAGACATTCCATATCCCCATCGAGCGCAACCAGTATGTCGATGTGACGCTGGCCGACCCAGCTCCGAAGAGCAACCCCTCGCTCATTGTCATCGGCGACTCCTTCTTCTGGAACATCCTTTACAACTATCCCATTCAGGACCTCTTCTCCGACTTCCGCTACTGGTACTACTTCTCCACCATCTACTACGACCCCGACCACGAGAACGTGGACGATATCGACTTGGTAGAAGAACTGCTTAGCGCAGACTATGTGATGCTCTCCTACTGCACTGTGCAGCTCTACAACTGTGGCAACGGCTTCATCAACCGTGCCTTGCTCGAACTCTGCTACGACCCCGAGGAGATACAGGCTGTACGCGACCGCCTTGCCGCCGACACTACGTCAACCCTTAGTGTCGACGAGCGCATCGACCGCCACCTAGAGCAATACTTCCCCGCCCTTGCCGACGATTTTCCCACCAAACGCTGCTCACGCCTGACCAATAAAAATACTAGTTATACTAGCCATACTAGTAATACTAGACAAACCAATTGAGATATGCTCTTCAACTCCATCCCATTCCTCATATTCTTTCCAGTGGTCACGCTGGTTTATTACCTCCTGCCATACAAGTGGCGGTGGTGCTGGCTCTTGGCGGCCAGCTGCTTCTTCTACATGTGGTTCAAGCCGGTCTACATCCTTATCCTACTGACCACCATTCTCATTGACTATTCTGCTGCCTTGATGATTGAACGCCGTCGTGGCGACCCGCGAAAGAGTCGCGCATGGCTTGTGGCAAGTATCATCTCCACCCTCACAGTCCTCTTCATCTTCAAATACCAAGGCCTCTTCCACGAGACACATCTTATCCTCCCCATCGGTCTCTCGTTTCATACCTTCCAGAGCCTCAGCTATGTGATTGAGGTCTATCGCGGCAACCAAAAGCCCGAACGCCATTTCGGCATCTACTCGCTTTACGTCATGTTCTACCCTCAGCTGGTCACCGGCCCTATCGAACGCCCGCAAAACCTGCTTCGCCAGTTGCGTATAGACCAACCCTTCCAGCGCGACAACCTCTCACGCGGCATCATGCTCATCCTCTTTGGCCTTTTTGCCAAGATGGTGGTGGCCGACAACCTTGCCGTCTATGTCGATGCTATTTGGGCCGACCCGCAGCAATACGGCAGCGGAGCCATCGCACTGGGGTTGGTGTTCTACTCGTTCCAAATCTACTGCGACTTCTTTGGCTACAGCACTATAGCCCTCGGCTGCGCCAAGGCAATGGGCTACGACCTCATGGACAACTTCCGTGCCCCCTATCTCAGCAGCAGCATCGGCGAATATTGGCGTCGTTGGCATATTTCGCTCTCCAGCTGGTTCCGCGACTATCTCTATATCCCTCTGGGCGGCAGCCGCGTGCGTGTCAGCCGTTGGATGTTTAACATCATGGTCGTCTTCATTCTCAGCGGTCTCTGGCATGGTGCCAATTGGACCTATGTCGTTTGGGGTGGCCTGCACGGCTTGCTCCTCCTAGCAGAAGGCCTGCCAAAGAAAATTGAAAATTGGAAATTGAAAATTGAAACTTCGCGGGGGCGGGCATCTCAAAATCCTAATAATTTCAATTTTCATTTTTCAATTTTCAATTACCTCAAGGTTCCACTGGTTTTCCTTGTGGTTACACTCCTTTTCTCAGTCTTCCGAGCTCCTTCTTTTGGCGATTTGAATACACTTCTCTCCGCCTTGTTCAGCAATGTTGGCGAAGGGACAATGCCTGCCGTCGATGTACGCATGGTGGTGTTCCTCCTGCTCTTCGTCATGGCCGACGTGCTGCTGCGCAACACACGATTTGACCGCTGGTGCATCCGCCAACGCCCCGTCGTGCGTTGGGCGGTATGCTTCCTCTTGGCATTCTGCACGGTGGCATTCGCCAGCGTCGAGACATTCCCATTCATCTATTTTCAATTCTAAGCCATGAAACACATCCTCAAACTTCTGCTGCTAGTTGCTGTCTTATGCCTGTTGGCTGAAGGTCTGTACCGTCTGCTGTTCTTTCAGCACGACCGTCACGCCTATTCCGCTCCGCTAACACAGATGATAGACACCATCAACGCCACTGGTGCCGACATACTCTACCTGGGTGAGTCGTCAAACCACTCTTTTGGCCTCGATGATGCCGACACCGCATGGATTAGCGAGATGATAGCTCGTCACTACCCCACCTTGAAAGTGCGCGACATGACCCACGACGCTTCGCACGGTGAGGTCTACTACCAGTTGCTGCGTAACCTCAGTCCCGACTGCCCCATTGCCACCGTGGTTGTTTCCCTCAACCTGCGCTCGTTCGGCATAGGCTGGATTGCTTCGCCGCTCGAGACTGTCTTGCAGAAACGCCTAGTCATGCTACAACAACGCCCCGCGCTGCTCAACCGTGCGGTTCTTTCGTTCAAGGCCTACGACATCAAGAGCACCGATGAGCGCTACCGCCAGATGAACGACTACTGGGCCTCCCACCCCGTGCCACACCATCCCAGCGTGCCACAGTGGGGCGACAGCCTTAATACCGACAGCACCACCATGCCTGGCACCTTTGTGCGCAACTACGCCTTCCTCATAGACACCCTCGACAACCCCCGCATTCGCGACTTCGACCGCATTGTCCGCCTAGCCCGTCAGCGTGGTTGGAACCTTGTGTTCAACCTCTTGGCTGAGGATGTGGAATGGGCCGACCAGTTGGCTGGTGCCGACCTCACCACCTTGATGCACCATAATGCCGACCTCCTCGTTGAGTACTACACTCGCATGGGCGTGACGGTGGTGAACAACTTCGATTGCGTGCCTGATAGTCTTTTCCGCGACCGCGACTGGACCACAGAACACTACATTCAGGCTGGCCGTCAAATCGTTGCCGACAATGTGTCGCAAGCCCTACGACGATTCCACGAAGCAGATTTCCAGTAATAAAAAGATGGCCGCCTTTCGGGCGGCCATCTTTAGTATTTGTAATGACGTGATTACGTTATTACGAGTATTCTAGCGGACTATCAGCTTCTTGACCATGCTGACGTTCTCACTGGTGATGCGGACGAAGTAGGCACCTTGTGCCAAGCCGTCGACATCCATGGTCTTGGCGCAGTCGCCGGAGCATTCGAGCGTCTCGCTGCTGACCTCGCGGCCGTTCATGTCGACCACGGCTATCTTCACCTTGCCGCTGAT
>JAEEIS010000255.1 GCA_016281475.1 Bacteroidales bacterium | reverse complement strand
GCTGGAGCAGTTGCGCAACATCAGCAATCCGCCCAAAGGCCGCAGGGTTACGCCTGTTGTCAGCTTGCCGCATGTCAGCGTGATGGTGCGTGTGGTCAGTGGGTTATCGCCCATCGCCTTGCGTACTGGCCCCAGTGCATCCACGCCGATACCGGCCTTTGTGCCGCTGCAGTTGATGATTTTGTATGTCTGATAGAAACCGTTGGCCGGACGGTGCAACAACGCCTCCATAGCGTCGCACGAGGCCACATTGGGCAGAAACCACATGGTGTGGGCACAGAGGTCGAGCAGGCGGGTGTCTTCGAAAGGCAGTGCCGGCCGCACGTTGAGAGGCGAGCTGCCGTCGCCGAAGATGGATGCTTTGCCGCGGATGATGTCGAGCCACTTCTGCACGGCTTTCTCGTGGACAAAGGTGGCAGCATCTTTGCCTTTGCCAGGCTCTGCTCGGAAGAACTCGTTGAGGTCGAAGCCGTCCATGTCCCACTGCTCTATCATGACTCCGAGGTCTTGCGGCATCTGGTAGGTCATCATCACCATGGTGGGCATTTCCAGATAGGGACCACCAATGGCTTCTTTCCTTGCCTGCTCGTCTTGATAGGTCCAATTGAATATCTGGTTCTCCATAAACTCGCCCGTGGCAAGGGCACGGAACGGTGTGCCGCTGAGGTATAGGTAATGCCGGCCTGTAATGGGCACATCGTCGTCATCCCATGCGCGGCCACTCTCCACGTCAATGCCGCCCTCGCGCATCACCTCGTCCTCCTCTGCCTGTCGCCTCTTGGCATCGGCATCGCCGAGGTCGAGCAGACTCTTTGCGTTGTCGTTCCATGCCCCGAAATGGTACTCGTCCAGCACGATTAAGTCCCAGTTGATGCTGTGTACCCACTCATTCTTGGGCTTGATGTTGCCGTAGCGGTCACGCCCAAGATAGTCCTGGAAAGACCCAAAGACAACCAATGGGTTGGGTGAGGATAGAGATGGAAACCGTTCGTCCATTCGGCTGCTGTAATACCGCCACCCTTCAAAGTCTCGGTGTCGCAACAGGTCGTCGCGCCACGAGTCCTCCACCGCGGGCTTGAAGGTTAGCACCAGCACCCGCTTTGCCTTCATCCTCTTGGCCAGCTGGTAGGTGGCAAAGGTCTTTCCGAAGCGCATCTTGGCGTTCCACAGATAGTGGCTCGGGCGGTCGGGCTCCTCTTTGTCCATCTTGACGAAGTAGTCGGCAGTGTCTTTTACTGCCTGTTCCTGTTCTTCGCGCATCGTGTAGTCGAGGTCGCGAACTGTCTCCACGTGTGTCTCGCGATGTCGCACCGCCACGTATGCAGCCTTCGCCTCGCGCAGCGAACAACGGCACCACTCGCCGATAAGCTCCTTGCCCATGTGGCGAAGCACCTCATGCAGGTCATGGTCGGAAAAGCTCTCGCCGCTGCCGTCAGCATAGAAGGCGTTATCGTGCCACAGCAGGTGGTAGGTCTTGTGTGGCTCGGTGATAGGGTGCTGCTCGTCGATGCGCTTCCGCACGTCTGCACGTGTCGTCTGCCCAATCTTAATCCAGCCGGGGAACGACGTGTCGTCGTACATGTAAATCTGCGGCACCGTGCGCCGCATCGTGGGTAGTATCTGTTCTGTCGTCTGCATAATATGTCAGTTGTTCGTTATCGTTTAATAGCGAACGCCCTTGTGCAGAAATAATGAAAAGATAAAAAACGTGCTATCGGTAATTCAAGCTGTGTACAGCATCGTGGACAACAATTACCATCTCGCCACAAACATCAAGAGTAATCTCATACGCAAAATGAAAGTCCTCGCATATATATTCTTGCCAGTCGTTTTCAATCCAGTCTAGCTTAAGTCTTGCTTTCGGAAAAATGGTGGCATAGTCAGCAAGAGATTCTAACCCATCGTAGAGACGATTCTTTTTACGCTCTACAGTTTCATAGCTAAGTGTGTGCCAATGACTCAAAATAGAAGCATCATAGAATGCATCTATTGCCTGGTCTACTCGTTCTTCAACGATTATCCTCATGCCTCAGGATGATAGATTTTGTAGATTTTTTCAGTAAGTCTACGGCGAGATTCTTCGAGTGGAATACAGCGAGCAATTTCTTCTTCAGAAATGACGCGATACGCCTTTTTTGTGGCGGCGCCATATTCAACTGAAGGCTCATTTACGCCTTGTGTATCAGGCTTATTTTCGTTATTATTGTGCGCCATATTTCCTATATTTGTCATTGCAAATATATAAATAATCTTCCATATACACGTTTTTTAATCTTACATTATTTCAAAGAGCGCTCGGTTTATGTTTTTGCCGAGGTCATCCCTCGGCGTGGGTCCTTCGATCCTTCTTCGGTCTCTCGGCAAAGTCGGCCTATTCCATCGGTCGTATCATGCTCTCGATAAAGGCAATCTCGTCCTCCGTCAGGCCGTATTTCTTATACAGCATCTCATCTGTCCATGGGTGGGAGAAGTCTTGAATGGGGACGAATTGATAGACTGCTGTTGGTGCATCCTGTGTATTTTTCTTAATAGAAACCATGTATCGAAAGAATTTTGTTTTAATGTACGAGATAATATTCTGACATTCTTTTTCTGTCAAATCATCATCCTCAACATGATAATGACCTATGTATAAGTAAGTCTGCGAACAAACACTGCCAGGTTCTCCATAGAATGGTACTCCTAAAATGGGTGCATCCTCTCCAAAACTACCATTTGCTTTTGGGATGAACACCTTGTGCCTATCTAGAGTATGATTATTCTTTGGAATGTCTGATTCCTTTATCCATGCAAACCCCTTAGCTTCCACTCTTTTATTCAAATAATACTTCACACTATGTTCAGAATCTTCATTCACAACATAACCTCTCCAACTTGTATTTAGTTGACCAGATTTGTCATAAAAGTGAGAAGGTCCAACAATCGTTGAAAAAGACTTTCCATTATAATATTTACCCTCCACTTCTATCACTTTATCAACAATCATTCTTGCTCTTGAATCTCTAATTACAATCCCAGATTTGTATGAATCGAGATAGTCAACTATTTCCACAGATACGCCTTTGTAGTGACTTACGAATTTGCATTTCCCCGTATATTTGGGTTCATACAAAAAATAACTTACACCTCCCATTATATCTACACCTGCAAAACACTCAGTTGAGTCAATGTAATCGTGCATCTCAACAAAGTGGTTTTCGCTAATCATTTTATCTACCCACTCATCTGAAACACCCTGTCCCGTTTTTGTCATCCATCTACTCGGAGTAATCATAATCAGATAGCGTGGATTCAGTTTATTTGCTTGTTCAATGAAAAGTGGGTAGATTGCAGATGCGAACGCACCATTACTACTTGTTGAATTCTCTGTTGCTTTACTTAGTTGGTATGGTGGATTTCCTATGATAACATCGAATTGCATATCTTTATGGAATATTTCTTTGATTGATTTGTGAATAAAAGGATAGGCGTAGGTCTCGCGGCTGTCAGTGCGGAGATATTCGCCTTTGCTGGCTCCGCAGTGTTCACAGCGGCCTTGCGCATTCCATGTGTGGTGGCACCGCTCATAAAGCAGGTTGCCCTGTCCGTCTTGGAAGGCATTGCTGACGCTGTACTCTCCATTGGCCAGTTTGGAGCAGTAGAGTGTCCTGCGGCTCATCTCGGCAGTGAGGTCAGTGCAGGCAATGCCAAAGACCTGTTGGGTCATTACATGGTCAATTCGCTCCTGTAGGTCTGGTATTTGATGCTCCAGACCTATTAAGAGTCGTTTTACAACTTCGCGCAGAAAGACTCCACTCTTGCTGCAAGGGTCTAAGAACCGCGTCTTCGGACTCTGGAACAACTCCTGTGGCAACAGGTCAAGCATCCGGTTTGCCAACTCCGGCGAAGTGAAAACCTCGTCACTACTGAGGTTGGCCAAGCAGTTCAGTATGTCAGGACTATATTTCATATAGAATGTGTTAATGCGTTAACGTGTTAGTGTATTAGTGGCTGGCGCGGTTATTCTTGGGCGGATAGCTGATTGTAGTGGATGGGTGGATATGACTTGATGG
>JAEEIS010000254.1 GCA_016281475.1 Bacteroidales bacterium | reverse complement strand
TATGGCATCGCCGTACCCATTGCGTGTGCCGTCCAAACCACCCGGGCTAAGACAAATTATACCCTCAAACCTCACGTCCACGACGCAGGTTGAGGGAGCTTCGTAAAGCTCTTTGTGAAAGATTGATTGATCGTTATACACTGCTGTAATTTTAGGTTTACCAAAGTTAGTGATTAAAATAACAAACACAAAGAGTTTTCCTCTTATGGTACCCCATAACGCCTGCCGCCACCCCTAGTGCAAAGAGATGGCGGCAATGCTATTGTTGATTACTCTCTATCTGCTTGTTACGGCTCGTAGGTGAACGACTCACTTGTGAACTCCTCCTGGCTCCTGACCGTGCCGCCTATGGTGATGGTGCCGCAGGTGCTGGGATAGCCTGGGAGTTCGTCACCCTTTCCGATGCAGTATTGACTGTTGCTGTTGCCTTTCTTAGAATAGACTCTTGTGACGCCTGATGTGATGGTGATGGTACCACAACTGCCACAACTGCCACAACCGATACCCGCACCCCAACTGCCATCTTCGGCACTGACATTACCGCCGCTGATGGTGATATTGCCGCATGTGCCATGGTTTCCACTACCGATGCCTGCAGCAGAAAGCCCTCCTTTCGCTGTCACTGTGCCGCCGCTGATGGTGATATTGCCGCATGTGCCTCCTATTCCACTACCGATGCCTGCAGCAGAAATCCCTCCTTTCGCTGCAACTGTGCCGCCGCTGATGGTGATATTGCCGCATGTCCCTTCGTATGCACTACCGATGCCCGCACTATAACCCGTGGCAGTCAATGAGCCGCTACCGTTGATGGTGAGTGTCTTGCCGCTGCTTCCGACTTGAATGCATGGGTTAAGAGTAGAAGAGACGGTGCTGACGGTGTTCATGCCTTCGATTCTGATGGTGGCGGTACCAGAGCAGGTGATGCCCGCCGAGGCCGTCGCCTCGATATTCACATTTTCGAGCGTCACGCTTGCATCGTCGGCAATGGTGATGGTGTTGGCGGTGGCAGCGCTGTTGCTCTGCCAGATAATGTCGCCGTTATTGGCGGTGATGCTGCCCGCACTCAGGTCTCTCAAAACCGCGCCTGTCGGTAGCGTTTTCATCGTCAGCGTGACGGGTAGATTGCGGTAGAACTTTCCCGCCGTGAGCGATACGCCTGCCGGAAATGCCATGAAGTTGCCCGTGCTGCCCACGTAATCAACGGTGAAAGCGGCGTTGGCGATGAAAGCGAAGTTGGCACCCGTGCATGGAAGCATGGCCACATAGACGTTGCCCGTGGTGGCTGGACTCACCGGGCTGACGGTGTAATCACCAGCGGCGGTCTTGATGGTGAGACTGTTGAGCTTATTCAATGTCAGCACCGTGCCGATGGCGTATTTGTAGGTGAACGAGAACTTACAGATGCAGATGCGGTTGGTCATCGTGACCGTGCCGCTGATCGATGCCTCCGAGCCGCTGACGGTGATGGTGCCCTCGGCTGTGGCTGCGTCGAAGTTCGCGCTGATGTCGGCCAGCGTGCCCTTCTGGTCGTTGTAGAGTTTCGTCTCGTCGATGTCGCCCGTGGTGTTCGCCAGCGTGGCGGGATAGACGAACTTCACCGTGCCTCCCTTTGCATTGGTCAGCGTGGCGGTGATGGGAGCCGAGCCGTCGCCGTTGGGCATACCTACGGTGGCGGTCGCTGTTGCGTAGGAGTCGTCAGTTTTCTGGTAATAGACGGCAATCTCTTCTCCCGCAGTCCACGCCACGTTGAGCACTTCCTTGCCAGCTTCCGTGCCTGAAGTGATGGCCTTTGACATAGGGTCTTCGCCCTTGGGGGCAAGGGTAGCGGTGAAATATATTTCGTTAACTACAGGCTGCTGGATTTCAGGATCTTCGCCGGGAATGTCTTCGATTCTGCTACAGGATGCCAGGGAAATAGCGGCAAGCAGGCAGAGAGTGGATATGGATTGGAGTAGATGTCTGTTCATGGTCTTCATTTCATTTATGGTTCGACATCAATTCCCAAACGGATTATCGTCCGTCGAATCGTAAGGATTGCGACCGCCAAGACCACCCGGGCTCGTGCAGATAATACCCTCAGACCTCACGTCCACGACGCTTGTTGAGGGAGCTTCGTAAAGCTCTTTGCGTAAGATTGATTGATCGAAATACACTACTGTAGTTTTTAAAGTGCTCAAAGTTAGTGATTATAATAATAAACACAAAGAGTTATCCTCTTTAGGAACTATGCAAAAAAAAAGAAAAAGCATCCGGAAATCCGGATGCTAATAAAACGGCTTAGTTTTGTCTTGTGACTGTTATAGAACTCTAAAACTAATTTGCCGGCCCAAACCCTGAAACAGCTTCACTAGGGTAGAGAGCTGGATGTCGGCACGTCCTCTTTCCACTCTGGAAATAAAACTTTTCTTGGTGCCAATCTTATCTGCCAGTTGCTCTTGTGTGAGCCCTGCTTTAAGGCGCTCACCTTTTAGTTGCTCGCCAATGACGAATGCATCACACTCCATTTCAAACTGGTCGCGTTCGGGAGTGCCTATGGGCCCAAAGTCCTCAGTAATAAGATCTTCAATGGGTGTCAAATCCATTGTCTTTAATACTTTCTTATCCATTGCTTTGCTCTTTTTTCAGTTTAAAATACTTGTTCATCAGTCCCTCGGCCTTATCTAATTGTTCTACACCTTTCTCACAAACGCTTTTTTCATTCCTTGCAAAGTTAACTAATTAGTGAACAAATTCCAAATAGTGGCGTCAGAAATAAATGATAATTTGTGCCCACTTTCCACGACTGCAAGTATAAGCAAAGTAATCCGACTTCATCGGTTGAAACGTTCAAATTATTTTTTACGATGTGGGTTTCGTCCCTGTCTGAGCGGTTTTCGTCCCATGAAAAAACAAAAAAGCCGTTGGGGAACGGCTTTAAAAGGTATTATTAATCCAGCTCCTCTAGAACGGGCGGGGGGGCTGGTTAAGGTCAATGGAAGGGTTGATTGGGATGCGGCCGGGATCGTTGGCGGCACAGGCGGCAAGCCAGGCAACGATGGTGGCGTTGACGCGAAGGTCGCCCTGGGAAAGACGCTCGTAGGTGTCCATGATGGTGTGGTAGGTGCGGCCGTATTCAAGCTCGTCCTGGATGAACTGGTAGGAGGGAAGGCCCAAGCGGTTGAAGGTAACATGGTCCGTGCTGCCGGTAGTGCGGGGGGACAGGACAATGAACCCCAGGGATTCGATGTTTTTCATCCAGGCCTCGAAGTAGGGGAATGCCGCGTCGTTGCGCTCCAGGTAGATGCCGCGGAAACGGCCGGAACCGTTGTCCATGTTAAGGTAGAGGGCGAATTTGTCGTAGCCGGGGAGTTTCTTGCCGTCGCTATAGAGGTTTTGCTCCAGATAGCCGCGGGAGCCGAACAGGCCCTGCTCCTCGCCACCCCAGAGGGCCAGGCGGATGGTACGCCTGGGCTTGAAGCCCAGCTCCTGCAGGATGCGCATGGCTTCCACCATCACAATGCAGCCCGAGGCGTTGTCGGCCGCACCGGTGCCGCCGTGCCAGGAGTCGAAGTGGGCGCCCAGGAGCACAATTTCGTCTTTGAGTTTGGGGTCCGTGCCGGGAATCTCGGCATAGAGGTTATGGACTTCCGTGTCCGGGGTGAACTTGTTGATGAGC
>JAEEIS010000037.1 GCA_016281475.1 Bacteroidales bacterium | reverse complement strand
TTCAACGGCGACTCCAGCACGATATACAGTGCCAGCTGGTGGCAGCGCGTGCCTTGGCTCATCGGCTCGCTCCAGCAGGGATGGTAGCAGCCCTTGGCGGCATTGTGCATCGCTCCTTGGGTATAGTCCATCGGCCCCGCCGTCTGGCGGATAAAGGGTATCTCGGTGTCGTACTGCACCTGGTCCCATGTGGCAGGTGCCCATTTCAGCTGTTCCAAGCCTGCCACCCCTTCGAAGTTGAGTACGTTGGGATAGGTCCTATTCAGTCCCGCAGGCTTGAATGCCCCGTGGAAGTCCACCAGCAGGTGGTACTTGGCACACATGGCTGCGGCCCTTTTATAGAACTGGGTCACTATCTGGTCGTCGCGATCCATAAAGTCTACCTTAAAGCCCTTGATGCCCATCTCGCTATAGTGCTGGCACACATGCTCCATATCGCGGTCGAAGGCATAGTAGCCCGCCCACAGTATCAGCCCCACGTTCCGCTCTTTGGCATACTGTACCAGCATGGGCAGGTCTATCTCCGGCACCACCTGGAAGAGGTCGGCCTGCTTGTTCACCGCCCACCCCTCGTCGAGGATGACATATTCGATGCCGTTCTTCGAGGCAAAGTCGATGTAATACTTGTAGGTGTCGTTGTTGATGCCCGCCTTGAAGGGCACACCGCCAATGTTCCAGTTGTTCCACCAGTCCCATGCCACCTTGCCGGGCTTTATCCAACTGAGGTCTGCCACCTTGCAAGGTTCGCCCAGCAGGTAGCTCATATTGTTCATCGCCAGCTCGGTGCTGTTCTTCGCCACCATAGCTATGCGCCACGGCATCACCGTCTCCTTGTTCACCTCGGCGATATACTCCTCGCGCTCCTTCACTATCATCTGCAGGTTGTTGTGCCCGCCCTGCTCCAGGGTCTTGGGGTAGCGGGCATTCTCACCCTCCAGCCTGTAGCCCGGCAGGCTCTCGGGCTTATTGGCTCCCATTGCCTTGAGGTACAGCCCCGGGTAGTCCGTCAGCGTCGACTCGGTGAGGCACACCTTCACCCCATGCGGCCCATGCACCAGCAGCGGCAGGAAGCAGAGCCTCCGCGTGTCCAGCTTCGACAACAGCAGCTTAGTGTAGAGGTTCTCGAACGACGAGGTGTACTGCGCATCGTGATTGTTCTCGTCGAAGTTGGTCACGTAGGGCACCGTCGCCTCGTAGTCGCCCGCAAAGTTATACTCCACCTTCTCAAACCGCACCTTGCAGGGCTGATATATCTGGTAGCGGTAGGCAATGCCCTCGTTGTAGGCGCGGAAGATGACATCCAGGTCTTTCCCAACACTCAGCGTCAGCTCGTTGCAGCGGTTGCGCATCGTCGCCTGTCGGGTAAAGGGTGAGGCAATCTCCTCGTCGATAGTGGCTGTCGACGACTTGCTCACCGCCATAGAGCTCACTACCCCCTTCTCGTACGCTCGGTTCAATCCCAGATGCGACGGCAGCATCACCGTCACCCCGTTGTACACAATGTCGTAGGTTATCTCATCCTTCTCGGTCGCCACGATATGCGTCACCAACTTGCCGTCGGGCGACTTCAACGTGAACCGCTGCTCCTTGCCCTGCGCCTGCAAGCCCATGCAGCACACCAGCACAGCCAAAGCCAAATAATGCAAAATATTTTTCATAGTCTTACCTTTTTCCGATTATTCTGATTATTCCGATTACTCCGACTCTTCCGATTCAATCCACCCGCCTTGCGCCGCCGCCAATCACCACGGGGATGACCTTGCACTCCACACCGAAACGTTCCTTATAGCTCCGCTGCACCTCCTCTACAAACCTATCGTGGCATTCGTCTTTCACTAGGTTGATGGTACAGCCGCCAAAGCCGCCGCCCATAATCCTGCTGCCCGTCACACCGCAGCGACGCGCCTCGTCGACCAGGAAGTCAATCTCCTCGCAGCTCACCTCATAGTCCTTGCTCAGTCCCTCGTGCGTCAGGTACATCTGCTGCCCCACGGTCTCGTAGTCGTCGCGCTGCAGGGCGTCGCACACCGCCATCACGCGGTCGTACTCGCCCAGCACATAGCGGGCACGCATATAGTCCTCGCCGCCAATCTGGTCCTTCAGCCCATCCAGCATCTCCCACGTGCAGTCGCGCAGGGTCTCCACACCCGCCAACTGTGCCACCCGCTCGCAACTGCGACGGCGGTCGTTATAGGGCGACCCCACCAGCTCGTGCTTCACGCAGCTGTTCACCAGCACCAGCCTATAGCCCTTGGGATGCCACGGGAAATACTCAAACTCGCCGCTGCGGCAGTCCAACCTCACCAAGCTGCCCTCGCGCCCGTGCATCGAGATAAACTGGTCCATGATGCCGCACATCGTGCCCACATACTTGTGCTCCGTCGCTTGCCCCACGCGCGCCATGGTCATGCGGTCCAAGCCGCCGTCGAACAAGTCGTTCAGCGCAAAGGCAAAGCAGCTCTCCAACGCCGCCGAGGAGCTCATGCCCGCGCCCAGCGGCACGTCGCCCGCATACACCGCGTCGAACCCCTCCACCTTCACACCCCGCGCCATCATCTCGCGCACCACGCCGTACACATAGCGGAAGTGCGTCTCCTCGGGCCCCTTCTCGTCGTCGAGGTCAAACTGGCAGCCACGCCGCAAGTCCATGGCCCACAGCCTCACGCATCGTTCGCCATTCGGGCGCACCGAGGCCACGATGCCCTGCCGTACAGCACCAGGGAACACAAAGCCGCCGTTATAGTCGGTGTGCTCGCCAATCAGATTAATCCTTCCGGGCGCGAAATACGTCGCCCCCTTGTCGTTGATGCCAAAATGCAAATCAAACTCCTGTTCAACAATCTTTTTGTCCATAATAATGATTTTTTCCGCCTGCAAATTTACACAAAAATATTTGATTTACACACAGACACCCCCACAATTAATCTGCAAAACGCAAACTATCACCCACTTACCGTCGAACATTCACAACCGACCCGCGACCAATTCACCGCAATTCGCGTTTCATTTCCGGAGCCATAAACATTTTTTTCTCTGCCCTACCGCATCCTACCGGTTCTTACGGATTCCTACCTCATTGTACCGATTTCTACCGATTGCAGAACCCTTTGTCGCTCTTATAGCGACAAAGGGGGGAACATCTATCCTCTAAAAATCGGAAGCTCGCGGGAGCCAGGCCAGAGCGACCCTTGCCCCACCCGCTAGGCTGTGGGCAGCTGGAGGATGGCCTCGTAGAGCTGCGGGAAACGCTCCGCCAGACGCACCGGGCGGCCATTCTCTAAGAAACAATGTACGCTGCTTGCGGTACACACCACCCTGCCGTTGGCACGCATGGTGTAGCCGAAAGTTATCTTCAGCGGGCTCATCTCTGCCACCTTCACCTCAATCTCAATCACATCCTTAAACGTAGTGGGGTGCTTGTAGGCACACTCCACGCTCACCACGGGCGACACCACCCCTTCCGCCTCCATCCTGTCAAAGCCATAGCCCAGCTGGTCCATCCAATCCACCCGCGCCTCCTCCATAAAGCGGACATAGTTAGAATGGTGCGTAATCCCCATCCGGTCGCACTCGTAATACTTCACCTCATGACGATAAACTTCCATAGCAAACAACGATTAAAAGATACACCTTTATAACGCCCCAAAGCCCGATTTATTGCCTCAAACCCCACAATCATGAATGGAAACCTCTAATAATCGCCCAAAACGATAAGCGTTTAAAAAGAGTTTATTTAAAAATTGTAATTTGACAAAAGACCCCGCCAACTTGTTGTGTTCTCAATTCTCAATTTGCCCTCACTCTGGGTTCGCTTTGCCTTCGCTCTGCCTTCGCTCTGCCTTCGCTCCTACGGGCGAACACAAACCGACTTTGCAAGGGCACCACAGAGGGGGCATCATGTATCATTAGCGTGGGAGGAAAGGTTTCGTAACGATATGGAGAAAAAGCCCAAATATCAGACATCCAAAACATTACACATATAAATACTGGCAATCCTACTGCAACGCACTGACTAGGAAGGCATTATAGCGACACAATGAAGTCCTCTGCTACAGTGCTACAGCGCTACAGTTCGAAATACGCTTATCACCCCCTCCACAATAAAATATTTTAGATATATTCATATATAGTTATATATTATATTAATTTCATTTAAGAAAATGAAAGGAGACCATAAAATCGAACTGTAGCGCTGTAGCGTTGTAGCGCATCAGGCAGCCCCACGCCGTTCCCCTAGGTAGCGCGCGGGTTTATGAATGGAGCAATGCACAGATTGGCAATGCGGACGATATGCATCGCAAGAGCAACCGCAAGCACCTCCCTGATACCTTTGCAAATAATACCCAATACTGCCGAAGCACCTAAAGCAGACCCTCCCCCACACCTAGAAAATAGAAATAACCAAATTTTGAGGCCGCCTAATTTTAAACGCCTATAATAATAAATAGTAAAAAATATTTTTTTACCGTTCCAAGAATTATTCGTATTTTTGCAATGCGATAATTGCATAAAAAAGTACACGAGAAAGGCATTGCCTTATGGCACACAAGTCTCATGCCCTTCTTATTGTGAGACCCCGTTGGAGGCTTACGGACAATAAAATAGCGACGAAAGAACAATAAAGAAAAACTGAGTCTATAACATCCTTGATTAGGCTGAAAAAGCAGAATTAGCACTTTTTACTAGCATCAGTTCAAACAAGGCAACGGATGTTTACGCTTGACAATATGGGCGTGGACAGAATGATTGTTGTCTGATGCGGCTGTGCTAAGCCCTGCTTTCCCAATCTCTTCTGCGCCCTCTTTTTGAGGTTAAAGTTTAAATACACATAACATGACTGCCGAGGAGTTATTTAATAATGTTTTAGATAAGGCTAAAGAATATGGTCTTATTGCAAAGAATGATGGGCGACTAATCATCGATACTAAAGGGAATTCAATAATTCGGAACAATTTGCTTCCAGAATCCTTCAATGAAGGATCTGCTTATTTTGGTTTTCTTAGCGGAGATGAAGATACTAATGGGCCATATTCAGATTACTCTTTTGTAATATTTCCTGATAATAAGGACAATATCAAGGTTTGTGTAGTAGCATTAGGAGTCGGCTCTTCTGGGTTTAGAAATGATTATCAAATTGCGTCCCAACCTGGTTTACGAAGACTTTTTTTAAGGCTCAATTATCAGAACAAGAGTTTCTTTAAGACGTCGTTCGATGATATAGAAAGTTCGTCTTCAGATCTTTTGAATGAGATAAAAGCAAATTCTCCTGATTTAAAAATAGTTATTGATCGTTATAAAACTGTTCTGCCTGCAAGCATTATAGTGGATTTTAACGACCCCGATATTCCTACTGCATGTGATACCATTTATTCTTGGCTTGCCACATATGCAAAAATGCGTGCATGGGGGAATGTCGCTCAGAAAAATAATATTAAAAAACAATTACAGAAAATACCCTCTCCTAATCAAAGGGACGATAAGAAATCAATAACTGAACTATTAAATCAAAGAAAATATGTTGTATTGCAAGGTGCTCCTGGGACAGGTAAAACATATACAGCACTAGAAATATCAAAAGACTACGACAAAGTGTTTTTTGAACAGTTTCATGCGGAAACAAACTATTCGGATTTTGTATTTGGTCTCGAGCCCAACACAAATTCGGACAACAATCATATTAAATTTCAGCACAAAGAAGGTATTCTTTATCAAGCGATAAAATATGCAAAAGAAAATTCAACCCAAAAGGTTCTTCTTATTATTGATGAATTAAATAGAGCTAACCTTTCTAATGTTCTTGGACCCGTATTCTATCTGTTCGAACGTCAATCAAATAATAGAAATGTCAAAATGAAGATTGGAGATATGGAGATAGAGAAAATACCTGAAAATCTCCATGTTATCGCAACAATGAACACCGCCGACCGGAGTCTTGCTGTAGTGGACTTTGCTCTTCGACGTCGCTTTGTTTGGTATACACTTCGACCACATGAGATCAAACCAGACGATGGTATGGAATTCATGAAAACTACGTTTAATAAGATAGCAGACATTTTCTTTGAATACGCCACTGATGAAGAACTTAACCTTCAACCCGGTCAGTCTTATTTCATTGTAAATAAGAATAATAAGGAAACCGAAATGAAAGAACGTATAATATATGAACTAATGCCTCTTATAAAAGAATACCTGGCAGAGGGGTATTTGTTGAAAGCAAAAGATTCTTTTTGCGACCTTTTCCTAAAAGAAACTGGTCATCTAATGTATGAATAGAACAAAAACATATTCTTTTGGTAAAATACCAACCTTGAGTACTGTCTACTGGTCTATTGATAAACTGAAGCAAAGTTGGAAATGGAGTGACAGATCAATGGAATCGGTCATGCAGAGATTCATTGAACTCAATCAAAAGAATTTATCTTATCTAGGAATTTCCGCCAACATCGAAAACCTCAACGGGAAATCCTCTATTAAACTTATTACTTCCAAGTTTATAGGGGCCATTCCTATTATTTCCCCTTTGAACGGGAAGGCTGTAGGAGATCTAATTGTCTCAGGACGTTTCGGGGAAGAAGCAGGCGAATTGATCACACTTCTTGATAACAATATACGACCTGAGTATTCTGATAAACTCCGTTTAGTACAAGACACCCAATTGACTCCTCCTATTTTCATGGAGTGCTGTAAATATATTGATATATATATAAAAGCGGAACATTTTAGATGGCAAAAGTTTTCAAATGTTATTAAGATAGAACAATTCCCTCAAGGTTCAACTATATGGGATGAATATGCTTTACGGACTGCAAAAAATCCTTTAGAATTCTCCACCTTCCATAACAAACGCAATTTATTAACCATAGACCACCCAGAATGGGCACAGCTTAATTACGTTCTTAAGATTGCCATTGATGAGCTAGAATCTCAACGGGCTCCTATTCGCATTCGTGCAATTTATTCAAACCGAATCAATCAACTAAAAAAAATATTAAATGACAAACCAATAATTCCTATAAAGAATATACAAAAGCGCATGTCAGATCCTTGTATCATCAAACGGTTGAAAGATCTGGCAATTATTATTCTGGGAAACAAGTCTAATGAGAGGTTGGCTTGGCGAATGGATTATGCGGAATTCTTCGAAAAATATGTACAATATTTGTTAGAAGATGTTACAAAAAGGAAAGGTGCACACGGAATAAATAATCCACACTATCCCATACGAACAGGGAATCTTCCACAATGGGGACTTCATTATCTTGAACCTGACCTTATTCTCATTAAGAATCAAGATCAAATAATAATTGATGCAAAGTATAAGAGTCATATTTTTAATTGGCATGACAATAGTGATATACTAAAAGAAGCCTTTCGCCACGATTTTCATCAGATACTTGCTTATTGTGCATTAAATTCCTCTTTAACAAAACAGGCCATGCTCGTTTATCCATTCTCTGTTGTAACAAGCCACAAACTAACTGTTAATAATCCCATAACACACTCTGAAGTGGACATATATCTTATTGGAATTCCTATTGGAAAAAAGTACATTGATGAGATAAAAGAAGTGTTCAACAATCTAATTATTTTTAATGACTGAACTTTTTTAACAATTAGCTATATGCATTTACTATAATCTTTGCTTATCGGAAACAATATAGTATGAACGAATTCCTAAGTATAGAATTATGTATCACACATTATACAAAAAAGTCTTCTTATAGCAATTCTAATGGATTCTTTGATCATAGATGAACATTCCAAGACAGAAACTACGACAAGTACGCAGATGCACTAAAAAATGGTTGCATATCCGAACTAAACCATCAACCTATAATGATCGTACGGCAATGAGGTAGTAGCTTTGTTGCCTCTAATTCCTGTATATAAAAACCTCTCATGTCCCAACGAAAAATCCTAGCCACATTCCATGCCAAGAAAAAAGTGTACTTTTGCAATTTTAAAATGGCTGCAGTTTATGGATGATTTACATACCTCGACACAGGGACATACCCCCCGCCTGACGGCGGACCCCTCTCAAGAGGGGATAGTGCGCATACAAGAAATGGAGCGGCTGGAGGACTTGTTGCAGGAGTAGTGAACTAGAAAAATAAAGTGACAGTAACAGATATTATGCGCAAAACACTTACAATTCAGGACAAGAAGTACCTGCAGTGGGTGAAGGATCTTGGCTCGCGCTACCGCAGGAGCCAGATTAAGGCTGCGGTGAGGGTGAACGAGGAGATAATACGGTTCTATTGGGAACTGGGGAGAGACATTGTTGAAATGCACATTGAGGAACGTTGGGGTGATAACGTTATTAAGACCTTGTCTGTTGACTTGCAACGGGAGAACCCTGATGCCCATTGTTTCTCACGCACCAATCTGTATTACATTAGAAGTTTCTATTTGCTTTATTCACAGTGCACAACATTAATCCCCCAACCTGAGGGACAAAATGTCCCCCAACTTGAGGGACAAATATTGCAGCAACCTGTCGCAAAAGACGAAAGGCATCCACAATTATTGGATATATTGGATAGGAACTGGAGCAGATAGAAAAAAGGGTAAACAAAGGAGAAGACTAATGTACATCCTGTTTGAAGAACATCTGTATGGCAACCACCTTATGGAAAAGATTTTGAAGGGAATATTTGTGCCACATGTGAATAAGAAGGTGAACTTGCATTAAAACGAAATCACATGCTATGTCGAAAAAAATGTGTATCTTTGCAATTTTAAAATGACTGCAGTTTATGGATGATTTACATACTTCAGCACAGGGACATACCCCCCGCCTGACGGCGGACCCCTCTCAAGAGGGGATAATGCGCATACAGGAGATGGAACGGCGGCTGGAGGAGGCAATGGCGGCGGTGGGACAGATGGAGGAGGCGTTGGACTGCTATGAGGCGGCACAGGAGGGGGTGACGGTGCTGGAGGCGTATCTGGGGAGTGAGGAGTGGCGACAGGACTTGGCAGATGATGAGAATGGGCTGCTACCTCATGACTTGAAACGAGGTGTGCTGAGCGAGGACGGGATTTGGAACCTGCTTGAGGAGAACCGCAGCCTTGCCACGAGAATGAAAACACTATCTGAGAAATTATTGAAAGAATGATTACGATACGAAAACAAATAATTGCAGCTTTGCTGCTGACGGTGACAGGCTTACAATGGAGTACGCCCCTGCAGGGGCAGGAAGAGCTGCCAAAGAGCCACCCCCTGACGGTGACGGGCTACGGGTTCTACGACTTCCGCTACGCCACCGACGGAATAGGCGGAGGGGCCTTGATGGCGGACTGGGAGGTGTCGAACACCTTCACATTGTACGCCGGTGCCGAATATGCCAGCATCAACCGCATTGCTGCCAAATTGGGCGGCGTGGCAACGCTGCTGACTACTCAAAAAGGGCAACGTCTGACGCTGGAGAACAGCTATCTGTGGCGGCATTACCCTTCGTTTGACCGACAGGAGTTTACTGGCGCTCTGCAGCTGGGCTGGCGAGCCCGACACGTAGACCTGCACCTAGGATTGTGCAACCGCTACAGTGCCGCCTTGATACAGCGTGCCGACGGGGGTGCGGGCACGGTATTCGAGCCGATGAACGTAATGTTCGCCATCGAAGGATGGTGGAACAACCAGACTCTGCCCCAACA
>JAEEIS010000036.1 GCA_016281475.1 Bacteroidales bacterium | reverse complement strand
TGGCGAGAACAACCACGCATGGGAGGTGGCATACGGCCCGGCGAACGACGACCCAGAAGGGTATTCCACACTGGCAACCACCACGCCCGAATGCACCTTGAGAGGCCTGGCAGCGGGAGTGGAATATGCCGCACGGGTGCGTGCCATCTGCTTCGACAACACGATGTATAGCAGTTGGACGGACACGATGCGCTTTACCCGCGATGGAGAGCCGCTCTCCATCATCAGTCCCGACGATAATAGCGACGGCATACGGCTGATGCCCAACCCGGCGAGCGGGAGCGTGGTGGTGATGTCGTCGTACGGCATCGAGGGCGTGGAGGTATACGATGTGAGAGGCGAGCGGGTGCTGACGCTTTCGGGCGCAGAGCGTGGGACTACGGCGGGCTTCGACGTGTCGAAGTGGGCGAAGGGTGCCTACGTGGTGCTGGTACGCACACGCGCCGGCACGGCCAGCAAGCGGCTGGTGGTGAATTGAGGTTAGAGGTTAGGGGTTAGAGGTTAGAGGTGCGGTGGCCACTTTCAGTACGGGCAGACACCGGTGTCAGCCCCTACATTATTTCAAAGGGATTTCTATAAATCCCCAATTTGACGGATGCCCTGCGGGCAGAAATTATATAAAATCTTGATTCAAAATTATATAATATTTTTTATTTTTCGATTTTGTTCAATATCTCGCCGTCAGGCGATAAAAAATAGAAGTCACCTCAATTTTTTTTTGTATATTTGCATCTTGGACACAAATGTGGTATTGGAAAGAAGTGTGTATGTAACTTCCTGATAACAAATTTGTGGCGTATTGTTATGAATAAAAAATGAAAAATGAAATGAGGAAAAAAACAGTTGGATGGATGGTGATTGTTGCTGTGGCAATGCTTCTGCCATCGTGCAATAGGGGGACGGATGAGAGCGCGTGGCAGCAAAGAATCAGACAGGTGTCGGAGTTGGGCACGGTGCAGTACACGGTGCAGAAGGTGGTGAGCAACAGCGACGAGACGTGGCAGATATTTGGCGACCGTAAGATATTGTTTTCGTTCAAGGCTGTTATTAAGGCGGGTATCGATATGGATAAGTTCGATACGGAGTCGGTGCGTATCAGCGTGGACAAGAAGGATAAGACGAAGAGCATCGCGCTGGTGCTGCCACAGCCCGAGGTGTTGAGCTACAATATCTGTCCCGACGACGTGAAGATGATTTACCATCAGGTGTCGTTTTTGCGGACGGAGTATAGCAACGAGGAGCGCAACGCCATTGAGACCAAGGGCGAGATGGAGCTGAAGGAGGACAAGGAGTTGACGGATATGATATTGAAGGACGCGCGGCAGAATGCCGCCATGTTTATGGAGATGTTGCTGCGCGAGAATGGGTTTACTAATGTGACAATAACTTTTAAGCAGGAGGGCAAGCATGGAAAATGAGGATAAGATAATGGAAGAGGTTCAGAATGAAGACCATCTCGATGCCATGGCAGAGGACGGCACGGTGGAAATTGAGGCCGAGGATAAGCCCATAGCGGAACAGCAGGAGCCGGAGCAGACGGACGCTCCGAAGGAAGACATCGTGGAGCAAGACCGCAGTAAGGTTGTAGAGATTTGGGAGTGGTTGAAGGAATTTGTGGTAAGGCGGAAACGCTTGGTGCTGTATGTCGCTTTGGCGGTGGTGGCGTTGCTGTTGGTGTTGTTTGTCATTCATCGGAACCGGGTAGGAAAGAACCGCTACGAGACGCTGGTGCAGACTATCACCGAGATGAAGAGGATATCGGAGTTTTGCACTGCCAACTATATCGGCGAGGTGATGATTCAGGACGAGGAGAAACAGCTTTTGGGACGTAAGAACATAGTCTTGATAGTGCGAGGGAAGGTGAGGATGGGCTATGACCTCTCAAGGATGGAGACCGAGGTGGTGAACGACTCCACCATCAACCTCACGCTGCCACAGGCACAGATATTGGACATCATCACCAACCCGTCGGACATTCGCACCTTTAGCGAGAAGGGCACTTGGTCGCATGAGAGGGTGACGATCACCAAGAATGCGGCACGGGCCAAGCTGTTGGAGCTAGTGATGGAGGAGAATCTGCTGACGGTGGCCGAGGAGAATGGGAAGCGACAGCTGGCGGCTATCTTCTCGTCGTTTGGATTCAAGCATGTGAACATGGTGTTTGTGGCCGATTCGGCGGGTGTAGAAAATTCTGCAATGGTGGGCGACTCGGTGTCGGAGAATGCCACGACGCTGTATTCGAATTGAAAGAATAGAGAGGGTTAGAGGACATCCCCCCCGCTTCGCGGTACCCCTCTCAAGAGGGACGGCTGACGCGCCAGCTAATTCTAATTTTTAATTTTTAATTAGTTTTCAATTTATTTTGCGTATCTTTGCAGTTTGATTTAATTGAACAGACTTTATTATGGCTGAAGATAACAATAGTATAATCCAAGAGGTTACAAACGAAGAGTACAAGTGGGGTTTTGTGACCGATATTGACACGGACACCATCGGCAAGGGGCTTAACGAGGATGTGGTGCGATTGATTTCGAAGAAAAAAAACGAGCCCGACTGGCTGCTGGAGTTTCGGCTGAAGGCGTTCCGCAAATGGCAGACGATGAAGGAGCCTGACTGGGCACACCTGCAGTATGACAAGGTGGACTATCAGGACATCATCTACTATGCCGCACCGAAACAGAAGGAACTGAAGAAGAGCATGGACGAGGTGGACCCGGAGTTGTTGGCGACGTTCGACAAACTGGGCATCCCGCTGAGGGAGCAGAAGGAGCTGGCGGGGGTGGCGTATGATGCCATCATGGACTCGGTGTCGGTGAAGACCACGTCGCAGAAGATGCTGGAGGAGAAGGGTATTCTGTTCTGCCCCATCAGCGAGGCGGTGCAGAAGTACCCCGACTTGGTGCGGCAGTATCTGGGTTCGGTGGTGCCAATTGGCGACAACTTCTTTGCCGCGCTGAACTCGGCTGTGTTCAGCGACGGGTCGTTCTGCTATATTCCCAAGGGGGTGAGGTGCCCGATAGAGTTGTCGAGCTATTTCCGCATCAACGCGAAGGGGACGGGCCAGTTTGAGCGCACGCTGATAGTGGCGGACGAGGAGGCTTACGTGAGCTATATGGAGGGCTGCACGGCTCCGCAACGTGACGAGAACCAGCTGCATGCCGCCATAGTGGAGATTGTGGCACTGAAGGATGCCGAGGTGAAATATAGCACGGTGCAGAACTGGTATCCCGGCGACAAGGATGGCAAGGGCGGCATCTATAATTTTGTGACCAAGAGGGGTATCTGCAAGGGGTCGCACTCGAAGATTTCGTGGACACAGGTGGAGACGGGCAGTGCGGTGACGTGGAAGTACCCGAGCTGCATACTGCAGGGCGACGACAGCACGGCGGAGTTCTACAGCGTGGCTGTGACCAACAACTATCAGCAGGCCGACACGGGCACCAAGATGATTCATATTGGCAAGAACACGCGCAGCACCATTATGTCGAAGGGCATCAGCGCGGGACACAGTCACAACAGCTACCGCGGTTTGGTGCAGATTAATAAGACGGCGGAGAATGCCCGCAATTTCTCGCAGTGCGACTCACTGCTGCTGGGCGACACTTGCGGCGCGCACACGTGGCCCTATATCAAGGCGAACAACAGCACGGCTATCTTGGAGCACGAGGCCACCACATCGAAGATTTCGGAAGACCAATTGTTCTACTGCCAGCAGCGCGGCATCACGCCCGAGAGCGCGGTGGGACTGATAGTGAACGGCTATGCCAAGGATGTGCTGAAAAAACTGCCTATGGAGTTTGCCGTTGAGGCACAGAAACTGCTGAGCATCTCACTGGAGGGGAGCGTAGGATAATGGCACGCAAATTATCGATGGAGGAGTTGCACCGCATCTCGGTGCCAGAGTATAAAGCGGCGGAGAAGCTGCCACTGACGGTGGTGCTGGACAATGTGAGGAGCCAGAACAATATCGGCTCGGTGTTCCGCACGGGCGATGCCTTTCGTGTGGAACGTATCTGTCTGTGTGGTATCTGTTCCACACCGCCGCACCGCGACATACACAAGACGGCATTAGGAGCAGAAGACAGTGTGGATTGGACTTATTATGAGGAAACAGTCGATTGTGTTCGCGAACTGAAGACGCAAGGCTATAAGGTGTATGCCATAGAGCAAGTGGACGACAGCATTAAACTGGACAACCTTTCAACTTTCAACTTTCAACTTTCAACTTTCAACTCAAAAATTGCCATCGTCTTCGGCAATGAGGTGGAGGGAGTGCAGGATGAGCTGTTGCCCCTATGCGACGGCAGCATCGAGATACCTCAGCAGGGCACCAAGCACTCGCTGAATGTGAGTTGTGCTGCCGCCATCGTGATGTGGGAGATGTTTAGAGAACTAAGAGGTAAGAACTGAGCATTGGCTGCTTAGTTCTTACTTCTTAATCATATCAAAAAGGTTTATTCTCACTCCTAAGGCAAAATTGTGGGGTGAGATGTTGTTGCCCAAGAAGCTAAGATTGCGACTAAGTGGCACAAGGCCTATTTCGGCGTAAGCACCTAGCAAACCATAGTTGAGGCTGAGGCGTGTGGTGAGGTTGAACAGGCTAAAGGGGAGGTCTCTTGTGTAGTTGGCATTGGTCGAGACACCGCCTTGTTCATAAGTGTAGTTTTGGTTGATGATTTGTATGATAGATATTTGCGGAATCACTTCCAACCTCATGTTGATCGAATGCTTCGATTCATCGGGATAGAAAATGAAGTGCATGGGCACGCCAAGCGACATGGTTGTGGTAGTAGTTGTCCATACTCCTGGCAAATCTGAGGTACCATAAAAGAGTAAGTTGTCATGGGTAGAATAGTCAACAAGAGGATGTTTGAATTCGTTGTTGTACATCGTGTATCCTACTCCTATGCCGGCAGCGATATGGTTGTCCATATAAATTGAATAGCCTGCCTGAAAGCCAGTGTGTCCCATTATGCCGGTATTTTTTGTAAATTTAGTGGGGTAGAGTTCGCTTCCAAAGGTTGCTTCTGGTACTGCCCATGTGCAGGCGCCAAAGAAAAAGTCCCAATGAAGGCGTTGGGTGGAGGTGTACTTTTTCAGCCCCGTCCAGCTGTGGGTTGGGGAAGAGGACTTTATAACATTGGCATCCTGCGTTAACACTCCACTCTTAGTGTAGTATTTCCCATTGAAGAGCACTACGGCATCGTCCTCTACGGCGATGTCAAATGGCGACCCCTTGACAGCGGAGGTGCCCACATAAAGTATCTTTCCGTTGGCAGCTTCGGTGGTGGTGAGTACGTTGCCTTCGATTATCACCATCTGTGACGATTCGGGCAACGAGGTGCTCTGGTATGACACCCAGTTGCTGGTGTCCCGTTGCAGATGGACGAAGCAGCTGCCTGACACTACCAGTTTTCGGATTTCCTGGTTGATGTTTTGGCGGTAGATGTTGACTTGCGCGTTGCCTGTGAAAAAGAGGAACGCGAGAATGGTGAATATGGCGGTTCTTTTCATCATGGTAAGTTTTTATTGTTAAGGGGATTTCTATTTATCAAGAATTAGAGAATTGGAGAATTTGTAAATTACATATTTTGAATTTGATAAGAATTTGAGACTTTAATTGCATGCAATTAATAGAAGTGGTCTTAATACATTTCTTGTGCTAATTGAATTAACTTATGTTGGGGGTGTTGTTCTTGTCGGATGAAGTCAAAGAGTTCTTGTTTCTTTCTGTCTGAAAATGCCATCAGCATTCCTGCCAGATTGGTCTGAGAGGAAGGATATGGGAAACTGTTGGGCACCTCCACAGCCAGATTGTCCACTATGATGGGTTCTAATGCCAGTCGGTCGGTGAGGATGTATTCAGGGGTGGTAGGTTTAGCCTTCTCTGTTTCTGGTGATGGGTTGCTTTCTGGTTGCACGATTGTCGGTTCTGGTTCAATCACTGTATTTGCTGAGGCCGCCGAATCTGCTGATACAGGTGGGATTGTCGTATGGATAGGGGCATTATGCCTTGCCTTGTGGTGTAGGCTAGGTGTATCATCAGGGATAGGTGCAATAGGTTGTGGACTTTTTGTATTGACCATCTCGGAAGGACGAACTTCCGCCACCAAAGTACCATTCTCAGTGCTGTTGGGTAGCAGCAGATAGGCTCCATAGCCCAATACCAGCAACACGCAGGCGGCGGCAGCCCAACGCCAGAAGGGCATGACGGTGTGGCGTTTGCGGGTAGGAGGCTCGGCAGTCACTACGAAAGTGGGGTCGTAGTATTGTTCCATCTCCTCGCGTATGTCGGGGTGCTGCAGCAGGAACCGCTCCACCTCGGTGCGTGTTGCACTGTCCAGCTCGCCTTCTTGGTAGAGGAATAGATAGCTTTCGTAATTGTCAAGTGTTATCATATCGCGGATTGTTTTATTGTGTTCAACTTGATGTATGCTTTCTTCAGGTTGACGCGGGCGCGGTAGAGTATGCCTGTCACCTGCGACTCTTCAAGTCCCGTCATTTGGGCTATTTCTTGGTATTTGTAACCTTCGATATCTTTCATCAGTAGTATAGCTCGGTGTTGGTCAGGCAGCTGGGCGAGGGCTTGCTGCATGGCATCGCGCAGTTCGAAGTTGTCGTGTTGGCAGTACCATTGCTCGCCCACCAGTTCGGGCATACGCTCACGGAAACGCACTTCGTGTCGGTGGATATCTACCAGTTCGCGGTACATCACGCGAATCATAAAGCCTTTCGCCTTGTCGGTTTCCACCGCCTCACGGTGTGTCCACAGCTCCACCAGAGCATCCTGCACCACGTCCCACGCGCTGTCGCCGTCACCCGTGTAACGCACGGCGTAGCGGTACAAATCCTCTCGGCACTGTTGGGCTATATGTGAGTATTCGCGTTCTGTCATTTGCACAATAAACGTACAACACCCCCAAAATATTCGCTCATGACGAAAAAAATTGAGGCAGGCCCCTTTTTATAGGTCTGCCTCATGGTGGTGTGACACTGCCAAAGGCTGATTAACGCTTGATGACGCGGCGCACGGTGTTGCCCTTCTGCAGGCTGATGCGCAGGGCGTAGGTACCTGTGGGCAGTTGTGAGATGTCGAGCTGGTTGGTGTTGGTGAATGTCGCCACCAGACGGCCGGAGTAGTCGTATACTTCCACTTTCGACACCCCTTCGGCATCGATGGTGAGCTTACCAGTGGTGGGGTTGGGGTAGAGGGTGATGCCATCGAGGGCGGTCACGTCGGCGATGCCCACATGGTCGATGGTGAGCTTCAGGACGACAATACTGTCACAGCCTGCCGCAGTCTGGCCTTCGTAGATGTATTCTCCGGTTTCGGTGTAGGTGTTGCCGTTCCACTCATAACTGTTGGTTGCCCTTTTGTGGATGGTGTCACGGGTGCTGTAGTTGATGGTGAGGTGGAGGGTGACGGTGCTGTCGCAGCCGGCGGCATTGGTAAGGGTGATAGAGTCGATAGAAGAGATAGAATAGATAGAGTCGTGCCAGGTATAGGTGTCGCAGGCGGTGACGGTCTCGGTGCCTGTGGTGCTGTGGTTGATGGTGAGGTGGAGGGTGATGGTGCTGTCGCAGCCCTGAGAGTTGAAAATTGAAAATTGAAAATTGAAAGTTGAAGCTGTGAAAGTGCTGTCGTGCCAAGTGTAGCTGTCGCAGGCGGTGATGGTCTCCGTGCTTGTTGTGCTGTTGTTGATAGTTAGGTGCAGGGTGACTGTGCTGTCGCAGCCGGCGGCGTTGGTAAGGGTGATAGAGTCGATAGAAGAGATAGAATAGATAGAGTCGTGCCAGGTGTAGGTGTCACAGGCGGTGACGGTCTCGGTGCCGGTGGTGCTGTGGTTGATGGTGAGGTGCAGGGTGACGGTGCTGTCGCAGCCCTGAGAGTTGAAAGTTGAAAATTGAAAATTGAAAGTTGAAGCTGTGAAAGTGCTGTCGTGCCATGTGTAGGAGTCGCAGGCGGTGACGGTCTCGGTGCCGGTGGTGCTGTTGTTGATAGTCAAGTGGAGGGTGGTGGTGCTGTCGCAGCCTGCAGCATTGGTGATAGTGTAACTAGGAGTACTAGTAGAACTAGTATAGGTAGTGCCGTGCCAAGTGTAGCTGTCGCAGGCGGTGGCGGTCTCGGTGGCGTTGGTGCTGTGGTTGATGGTCAGGTGCAACGTGACGGTGCTGTCGCAGCCTGCGGCATTGGTGGTAGTGTAACTAGGAGTACTAGTAGAGCTAGTGTAAGTGGTGCCGTGCCAAGTGTAGGTGTCGCAAGCGGTCTGAGTCTCAATGGCTGTGTTGCTGTGGTTGATGGTCAGGTGAAGTGTTGTCACGCTATCGCAACCTACTGAATTGATAGAGGTGATAGAGTCGATAGTGGAGATGGAGTAAGTGGTGCCGTGCCAAGTGTAGCTGTCGCAGGCGGTCTGAGTCTCAATGGCTGTGTTGCTGTGGTTGATGGTCAGGTGAAGGGTTGTCACGCTGTCGCAACCTGCTGAATTGATAGAGGTGATAGAATCGATAGAAGAGGTAGAGTAAGTATAGCCGTGCCATGTGTAGCTGTCGCAGGCTGTAGCCGTCTCAATGCTGTTGCTACTGTGGTTGATGGTCATGTGCATCACGGTCACGCTATCGCAGCCGCCGGTGGAGGTAAAGACAAATTCAGGCACAGTGGCAGAGGCCGTGTAGGTGATTCCCTTCCACGTGTAGCTGTCGCAAGCCTCGGTGTAGAGGGGTGTCAATGTGCGGCAGCGGGTATTCCATTCGCCCATGGTCCAGCGGTCGCCGCATTCGCTCTTGATGGCGTAGTAGCAGATAATGCCCGACGGCATATTGGTGAACCAATAGACTGTGTCGGTCAGCGTCACGCGGTTGTGTCCGACGTTGGGGTCGTTGATAGGCACAGTGTCATACACCAAGGTGAACGTCTGCGGACGGTTGTAGTCCCAATGCAGACGTGCGCCCGATTCGGTCACATGGTCGGCTGTAGCAAACAGCGGCGGCAGACAGCAATTGGAATCCATCATCACAAACTCATGAGCTATGACAGGCGAGGTGTTGCCTAAGCTGTCGCTTGCCATCAGGAAAATCTTCCCCTGAGCTCCGCAAGCCATCTGTGGCACGTCGAGCATATGCATCCCGCCGAGGGGCGAAACATGGTGCATTACCCCCTCGCCCTCGTACCAGTAAGCCAGGTCGGTGTAATTTTCGGCAAGGGCTTTGGGCGGTATAAAGAACGTGTGGCGTTCCAGCCGTGCCGTGGTGCCGCTGCCCAGCCGCATATTGAGGATGTGGAATCCCTCGCTGAGGCTGTCGCAGTTGATAAGCATCTGCCCACCTGCAAGGGTACCCTCGTAGGTCTGGGCGAGGTCTTGGTCGAACCAATAGGTATAGTGCTGGTCGAATGTGTCGGCGGGTCTCGTCGGCGGTGTCTTGTAGAAGATGTGGTTTTCCAACCGTCTTGTGGAGCCGCTGCCCAAAAGGATGTGCAGGCTGTGGAACCCATAGTCGAGGCTGTTGCAGTTGATGAACATCTGCCCGTTGGTGAGGGTGCCCTCGAAGGTCTGGGACATGTCCTGGTCGAGCCAATAGGTATAGTGCTGGTCGAATGTGTCGGCGGGCCGAGTCGGCGGTGTCTTGTAGAAGATGTGGCTCTCCAGCCGTGCTGTGGAGCCGCTGCCCAAAAGGATGTGCAGGCTGTGGAACCCATAGTCGAGGCTGTTGCAGTTGATGAGCATTTGCCCGCCGGTGAGGGTGCCCTCGAAGGTCTGGGTCATGTTCTGGTCGAGCCAGTAGGTATAGTGCTGGTCGAATGTGTCGGGTGGCAGGAGGGGCGGCGTGATGAAGAACGTAGAGCTCTCCATCCGCAAGGCGCTGTCGCTCCCTATCAGCATATACAGGGTGTGGAAGCCAACGGTCAGGTGGCTTGCCCCTATCTGAAGTTGGCTTGTGGCAGAGAGGCTATCGGTGATATGT
>JAEEIS010000253.1 GCA_016281475.1 Bacteroidales bacterium | reverse complement strand
GCCTGGGTGAGATAGGGCATGACGGAGGGGTCGCCCATGAGGTGATAGATTTCCCAGTAGTAGAGTTTACGGGTAGAGGTAGAGCTTTCGACGGCCATGTTGCCCACCATCATGATGGCGCCCTGAGTGAGTGCCCACTGGCTGTAGGGTTCGCTGTGGGTGTGGCAGAGGCGGTCGTAGGCACCGAGATTGGCTGCATTGTAGGCCATGGACATAGTGGGGCCGATGCTGCTGCGCAGACCCACAGCCCAATAGAAATCTTCGTTCCAATAGGTGCTGTTACTGCCTCCGATATAGCCTACAGCACCGCAATAGTTGTCCTTGCGCAGGAGAGCTTCGCCGAAACAGGTGGTTGTCTCGAACTTGTTGGTGAGACAGCAGTTTCCAATCATGAGGCCGAATTTCTGGAAGTTGGTCATGGAGGAGATATGTGTGGTGGTGAAATTGGGAGTGCCCCAGCTGGTGGCGCTGCCGTGGGCGGAATAGTTTATCCAACCAGCCCCTTGGTTATAGTAACCACGCACGGTGGCCGAGTTGGAAGAGGCGCTGCTGCCGATAGTAACGCCTGAGGCAACAGGGATGATAGAGGTGTTGTTTTTGAAATAACGCACCTGCGAGAATCCCTGTGTAGAATTGATATAATGGGTGGCGGCATAGTCCATAGCGGGGTCGGCATGGGTGTAGCCATAGTCGCCCGAGTTGCCACCATCGACACCTGCCACAAGGACGGCGCGGTCGAGGAAAGAGGGGTCATTGAAGGTGTACTGCTCGTACATGAGAGTCTTCTCGATTTGCGGAGAGAGCTGGCCGACCGTCTGGGCCGAGAAGCGGCCGCAATAGCAGTCGGGGATATTGTCGCCGGAGGTCCAACTGATATAGTAGAGGTCGGTGATATGGCTGGAAGAGGTGGTGCCGGTGAAAGCCGGAATCTGTTCGTGGTCGCCCACTATGAGGAGGAATGTGGGTGCGGGATTGGAGGCCGTGGCGTTGGTATACTGACTTTGGACGAAAGAGGAGATGGAAGTGGTGGTAGTGCCTACAGCGGCTGAGTCGGTGTAGACGATGTCGGTAAGGTAACCCTTGCGGCGTTTCCACTGCACGAAATTGTCCAGCTGCCCACGAAAAGAGCTGTGGGCGACAATGAGGTAGCGGATGGGGGCTGTGGTGCGCACCGACTTGGGATAAAGGCTGTTCAACACCCCATTGCCGATAGAGAAGGCAGGTGAATGATGGCGGTTGAATAGACTGATTGAGGCATCGGGGTCGGCATCGATATAGCGGACTGTGACCACCGCACGGCGACAGACGATAAGATGGGAGCGGACAGGGTTGTAGCGCACCGGGGAGAATTGGATGCGTGCCAGACGGCGGTCGCGGGCTATGCCTACGGCCTCGACGGAGGCTTCTTCCTGACCATAGAAGGCATCGGTGGCATAGAGCTTTTCATTGATGACCAGACGCTGGGGTGTGGTGTCGGACTTGCTGCGCGAAGGCTGGGTGGGCATAAGCTTGGGGCCGGACAGCTGGATTGTGTCGTATTCAGCCTCGGTAACCTTTACCTCGAAACCGGTGCAAAGGGGCACCTCGATGAGCCGTGAGAAGGTAGGCAGTGAGGGGGCACCTATGGCGGCGGAGGACATATAGCCATCAAAAGTAACGTTGGTAAACGCTTCGCCATTGATATGGGTTTCGCTATACGATGGTTCCTGGGGTGAAAAAAGTAATTGCACCTGTTGCCAATTGTCGGTTACCACTTGCTGTGAGCGGACAGAGAAAGGCAAAAGAATGCACAACATTGCAAAAAGGGTTAATGCTAGAGGTTTCATTGTTTTGGATTGTTTATTTGTCGATACTTGTTTTGTTATAATCATTTGGTGATAAACCAGCCAATCTCGGGACGAAGAGCGAAGGTGGTGGTGTCCTGTGTGAGGCCTACGAAGCCTGTCCAAAGGGTGAGGTCGTGTTTTTTTCTATTGATGTCGGTGAACTCCAAGGGGACAGAGACAATTTCGGCTGGGATGTTGGATGCAGCGTCGGCGATACCTTTGAAGTCGCTGCGATGCTTGTCGTCGTCGTAGGGATAGAACTTGACTATCCAGCCGTCGGCAATATAATATGGGTCGCCACACATCTCGCGCTTGAGGTCGTGCTGCTTGTACATGCCGCGCCAGAACTTGGTGTCCACCTCGCCGTTGGCAGCCTTCTCTATCTTGCGAAGGATGGGCAGAAGCTCGTCCACCCACCAGTCGAGTTTGTACTTGCGGAGTGCCTCGGTGCGCTCAACGATGGTGTGCCAATCCTCTGGCGTGCCTTCGAGGATGACCTGCGGGATGCCGCAGATTACATACAACTTGTATATAAAATATTCCTGCATAGCCGACATGATGGTTATCTGTGAGGCGGCGCGGGTAACGGCAGTGGAGGTGGAGAAGTTGCAGGTGAGTGTGTTGACAAGGCTGTCGCCCACATACTTTGCTATCTGCTTGGTAAACTGGGGGAAGTAACGCTCCCACGGGCTGTTGGGGTTGTCGAGGCTGATACCGTTGCTGACAACGATAAGTGTTTTCTTGCCCTCGAAGTCCACGAACAAATGACGCAGTGCCTCGGCATTGAAGTTGACATGATAGGAGAAACCCTGACATATGAGCAGCCATACGGCATCGGGCGAGAGCACAAAGGGACGGTGGTCGGCATAGGCCTGATGCATGCCGTCGAAGAAGGGATGGGGCAGTTGCACCAAGGGCTGCGAGCAGCGATTGCGCGCCACG
>JAEEIS010000252.1 GCA_016281475.1 Bacteroidales bacterium | reverse complement strand
CTAATCACCAAGGCGACAAAGGTAAGCGACGTAGAGCCTTTCGCCAGTGCCTCATCTCCCCTACCCTTGGCAATGCCCGTGATGACGATGCCGCCAGAGATAATCATAATGGACACACTCAGCATAGAGCTGATGAGCGGCATGGCGATGTTGACGGCGGCAAGACCCAGCGCGCCTACGCCACGGCCCACGAAAAGCCCGTCGATGATGGTCTGCAAACCCACGATGAGCATCCCTATGATGCTCGGCAAGGCATATTTGGCAAACTCACGGAAACTGACGCCAATCAATGCTTTGGTTTTGGAAGGAAGGCTATTCATTTCACATCCTATAAACTGTCATGTTCAAGCTGCTAAGGCAGAATCTGGTTGGCGGGAGCTTCTCTGCTGATGGTGAAGGTCTGGTTGGCGGCGGTAGCCACAACGAAAAAGCCTTCCATTGGAGCGATGGCACCGGTTACAGGCACGAATTCGTTGCCAATCAGGCGGTAGAAGGTCACGCCTTCATCATCGGTGCTGAGATATGCCTCACATGGGAACGGGTTGCCATAAAGATTCCAGCCACCAGCCTGTTCATCATAGGCAGGAGTCAAAGTGACAGGCAAACTGCTGCGCCGTAGCGTGGCGGTGATGTTCATTTCACGATTGCCTTGGTTGGCGTAGAGGTATCCCATGCCGTTGGACAAGGGAAACATGTCTTTCTTGTAATTGTGCCACTCCTCATTGGTGGCAGTACGGTCCCAACCAAAAAGGTCGTAATTGTTATCGGCAGTAAGGAGACTCGCATCGGCAGCAGTGATGGGATCAGTCGTTGGTATGGCAATGAGGAAGAAGCCCATGTTGGTCTGGGCGTTGTCAGAACCATAGCCAACGATATCCTTCTTTATCGTAGCGGTGATGTCGCTATTGACTTTCAACTGACCACCATTCTCAACGGTGAGCGTTGTGCCTTCGAAGAGGATGCGGTTGGCTTCGGCCACACAGCCACTCGGGATGGTAGCGTCAGCGCGAATGATGACTTTGTTGCCAAGTGTAGGAGTGCCTTCAGGTATCCAGTTGCTGGCAGCGTTCCAGTCGCCTTCGCTGACAAACACCATGGTGCCGTCAAGCTCCGTTTTAAAGGTGATTTTATCACACCAACCATCCGGATTGCAGTCGCTTCTCACTTGGGCTTCATACATGGTGCCTGCATTGAGATTGATGAGATGTGCCTCGGTTTCAGGTGTGATGTTTGTCATCCATTGTCCAGCAATAGCTTCATTCCCAATGATGATATCGTCGATAAACAGATGGTATTTACGAACCGAAGGGCATTGAATGGCTATGTACTTGGTGCTGGCTGGCAGACTGGCATCATAGGTATTCCACACATTAGTGGAAACGGTGATAGGATCGCTCCAGCTGAAGGAGCCAATCTCGTTGTCAGTACTAGAGAAGCCAACCATGAAGGTCTCAGGATAGCCACAGGCATAAATACGATATTTGAACTCGAGAACGCTATTATTCGTGACAGAGCCTGTGAGATCGGGAGAAATCAGGTATTGGTTAGGATTTGGGGTGTTTGCATCGGTTACACGATAGAAGGCGAAGGCACCATTATCGAGGCCAGTTCTTGACACACAATCCACCAAAGTCCAACGGTCGATGTTGTCGCTAAAGTCTTCCAGGAAGTGAACAACCATGCCTTCTGCCGACCTGTAACGTACCGTGTAGCTTTCGACATCCTCTTTTCCAATCCAGTTAAGGTCAGCAGAAACGGTGGTGATGTTACTGACGGTAAGGTCTTTAGGTGTCGCGCAGACTTCGGGTGTGGTGAAGTTTATTGTGTCGCTCCAATTGCCGTAGTCGTTTTCACCGCAATAGCTACGGACTTTCACAGTGTACTCAACATTGGGCGTAAGGCCATCCAAGAGGAAGCCTTCGTTGGTGTTGGCAGTGATGAGATTGTTCTCGTCATCGTTGAGGCAAATCTGCCAATCGGTTTGGGTTTCGTCACCCAAGATCCAGCTCAGGTTGACCGAGAAAGAAGTTAAGTTGTCGATACTCAAGGAGTGGATAGGCCAGCAGGAACTGGACGTGGTGAAGGTTGCCGTGTCACTCCATTCAGTGCCGGAACCTTCGCCGTCGCAATTGAGACCCTGCACATGCCAATGGTATTCAGTCAATGGCTGCAAGTCATAGATGAATAGGTGGTTCTCAGGAGTAAGCATTTCTTCAAACCATCCCAAGATAGCGAAGTCGTCAACCATGATAAAGGAACCGCCAGTATAGTCATGACGGATGGCGATATAGACTGATTGTCCATCGTATTCACTCAAGTCGATCGAGACTTCGGTCCAAGTCGTGTTGGCAGCTTCCTTTTCCTTCAGGACGGTAGAGAAGTCTGAGATGGCGTTGCCCGTAGTGGACAGAAGCACTTCGTACTCGTCCAGTACATTATCGTATCCGGGACAGGTAATCCAAAACTTCAACATGGTATGGTTAGGAAACCGAATCTGAGGAGAGATAAGCCAGCTATCGGCATGAACATCATATCCGCTATAGGATACTGCAGCATAATAACCGCTGTGGGCGTTCAAGTCAGCACTGTGATCGTGCGGGCTTTCCACACCCCATTCCCATGAGGCACCGTCGCCTTCATGATATATGGTCCATGCGCTGAGGTCTTCTTCAAAGCTGTCATAGAAGCATTGCTTATAATAATTCACATTGTACATCTCTGACACTCCCGTCCATTGCAAGGTGGCGGAGGTGGCATTTATACCAGTGACCTCCAAATCAGAGGGGGGCGTACAAGGCTCGATGTAAGGCATCAGCGTCTTCCCTGCTAAGGCCTCTATCTCCCATGCAGTGAGCATGCCGCTGATGATGACAGTGTCCATCATTTGTTTTTCCCCGCTGTCATAGCCTATATAATAGAACGCCTGCCCGCTCTTGACACTGACGGAGGGCGTATAATAAGAGACGATGCTACTGACAGTGATGCTGTCGTTGGTGTTGCTCCAGCCGAGGAAGACATTGGAGGAGAAGATACCGCAATTGCCCATAGCGGTAACAGTGCCACCGTTGATGGTCAGGTCGTTAGCAAAGATGCCTCTGTTACCGCCTGTAGCAATGACGTGGATACCGTTGATGACCAGAATGATAGTACGGATGCCAATGTCATTTACGGAAGTGGCGTTAAGGCTTCCAGTGCCTTCGCTTTGGCCATAGAGGGTAAGGCTGCCATCTGTGTAGAGGGCATCGGAATAGACAACATTGATGTTCATCGTTGCATTGTCGCAGAGGATGAGGTTAACATCGCTGGTAAAGTGAATGCTACCATTGATGGAGATGTCTTCGTTCACCACATACCAGCCGCCGGGGAGGTTGTCGAAATTGAGCTCGTCAGTCACTACGGTGTAAAAGGTACACTGCTGCTCCACGCCGTTCTCGTCAATATAGGCGACAGCGGGTAAGCTGGGGTAGAGCGTCTTGCCGCCAATAGCATTGATTTGGTTTTCGTTGAGTGTGCCGCTGATGGTGACCATCTCGCCGTTGTTTTCGTATTGCAAGACTTGATCGCTCTTGACACTGACAGTGGGCGTGATGTTATAGGTGAAACTGCCGACGGTGATGTGGTCGGTGATGTTGCTCCAGCCGAGGGTGACCATTGGCGAGAAGATTTCTTCGGTGGTGACGGTGCCGCCGTTGATGGTCAGGTTGGTGGCAAGGATGCCATCGCCGTAATAGCCATCAGCCGTGACGGTGCCGCCGTTGATGGTCAAGTTTTCAAAGACTACAATACCGTTGCCACCGTTGGAATTGGCGGTAAGGCTTCCCGTGCCTTCACTCTGGACGTAGAGGGTAAGACTGCCGTCAACCACGAGGGCATCGTCAAGGCAGCTGATGTTCAGCGTTGCGTTGTCGCAGAGGATGAGGTGGACATCGCCGGTGAAGTTGATGCTACTATTGATGTAGATGTCGTTTTTTACCACATACCAGCCGGCAGAGAGGTTGTCGAAGCCGAGATTGTTGGTCACTAAAGTGTAGGAGGCACACTCCTGCTCCTCGCCGTTCTCATCGAGGTAGGCGACAGGCGGTAATTGTTCAAGCACCGCTTGAATCGTCACTGGCTCGTCAGGCATAGTTAGCGTGTAAGGGTTGGCCGTGCCAGTGAGGGTGCCATTGACCGTGGCGAAACCGAAACAGCCATAGTTCGAGGGCGGTGTGCAACTGAGGTTGAGGCTCACCGTCTCGCCTTCTCCAGCAAAGAGCAGCCTCTCCCCTGCCCCTTCTTCAGCGGTAGAAGGAAGGCTCATGCCGACACCATAAGTACTGATGCCACTGACACTGTAAGTGTTGGCATTGCCGCTGAAGGCCACAGTGACATACTCGCCGCCTGTGATGCTATGCATCAGCTTGCCTTGGGCTGCACCAAGAGTCTGCGAGTAGTAGCAGTTGTCGCCAATGATGACGCTGTTGTTTCCCGAACGCCAGCGCGCGAAGGTCTGGCAGCCGTTGCCGCTCATGGTGACTTGTTCGGGATGGAAGACGCAGTTGGTGAAAGAGACAGTGGCTTCACGGTTGGTTTCAGTAAAGCCGACGAAACCACCAACGTTTGTGGTGTTTGCGCCAAGCAGCTTACCCGTGAAGGCACAGCCCTCGAAAGTGTTGTCACCCCATGCGGCATACGCCACAAAGCCGCCGTGTGTTCCATCGCCGTTGATGGAGGAATTGATGGTGACCTCGCTGACGCAGTTAATAAAGGTACAGCCGTTGTAAACGACGGCTCCCACGATGCCGGCGCAAAACTTCTTCGTGGTGTTGATGGTACCATCTACTTTCAGGTTTTGGAAGGTGGCACCGTCAGCATAGCAGAAGAGGGAGGTGAATTGCATGCTGGCCGTCATATCGAGGGTGATGGTGTGACCCTTCCCATCAAAGATACCAGCAAAACACTTATTCTCGACTCCCGCCATGGTGGTGACGGTGATGTCGGTATTGAGTTGCACCGTTTGGCCCGTATAGGTCGAGCCGTTAGTGACGCTTTGTGCGAAGGTGTTCCAGTCCGCATTGCTGTTGATCAGATATGGGTCTTGGGTCGTGCCCGAGCCAGACAGTCTTTGTGCATTAGCCTGCCCGAAGGTCATGAGGGCGAAGAGGATAAAAAGATTGATGATTTTCATAATGATATGTTTTTGTTGTTTGTATGCTTTGCAGCAGGGGTTATGCGATGCTTCACCGCCTGCTTAATGTCTTGAGGCCATACGGGACTGCGTCCCAAACACCACCGTGTCACCTTCCACAGTGGCCTTCACAAACACCGCCGTGCAAACCGGAACAGGCACCGTGGCCGGTATGGGTTCAGGGTTGATGTCCTTGCTGTCGGCATCAAGCACATAGTAAGGCCTGTCGAGGTAGGCCGCAGAGAGGAACGGGTTGCCCACCAAGTTCCAGCACTTCCGTTCGTCGGTTGAATCGTACACCAACGGCACTTCCACGAAATCAGTGGCCTCGATGGAGGTGCCGGTGAAAACGAGGGCGACCGTGTCGTCATGGGCATAAAGGTAACCCTTGCCAACTTCAAGGCTGAAGGTGTCGGCCTTGTAGTTGCGCCATTCCAGATTGTCAGATGGGCTGGGCTCGAAGGCATAGAGGTCGTAGCTGCCGCTAAGCATGTTGGTGACGTTTTGGGGATTGACCGTGCCGACGGGCGAGGCAATCAACTGCCAGCTGCTGTTGCCCGTGCCGTAGCCAGCAATGGACTTGGTGAAGGTGCGCATCCATTTGGGCACCACAAGGCCGTCGGTGATGGTCCAATTCGGGCTGAGGGCTGCTACCAGTGCTTCGTTGCTCATCCCAGAGGCATCGATGCCTTGGTTCTCAAGTACCGAGGCCGCTGCCTCGGCGTTGTAGTAGCAGTTGTTGAGATTGCCTGCCACGCTGCCCGAGACGAAGACGCGAGGATTGTATTGGCTGACGTTCAGTGTGAGCGCAGAGGGGCTGTAGAGACAGTTGGTGAGGTTGACCGTCGCGTTGTTTTGTGTGTAGCCTATCATGCCACCGCCCGTGGTGGCCCCGTTGGTGAAGGTCACTGAGCCGTGGAAGGCGCAGTCGGTCATGTTGAGTGTGGCGTTTGAACTGACACGGCCCACGAAGCCGCCGCCGTCTATCCAGCTGCTGGTCCTGGTTGACGACACGGCCACGGTGCTCCAGCAGTTGCTGATGGTGCTGTTACCGAAAACGATGATGGCAAAGGTGGCGGGGCGTCGGTCGTTAGTGGTTACGGTGCCCTGCGCTTTCAGGTTCTTGAGGGTCGCGCCGTTGAGGTCAGAGAAGAGGGCTATGCCTTCGCCGCTACCCGAGAGGGCGAGGGTGATGGTGTGTCCGTCGCCGTCAAAGGTGCCGCTGAAAGCATGGTAGTTGTTTTCGCCGGTGTGTGAGCCTGCCATGACGGTGGCGGTGATGTCGGCGGCGAGTTTCACGGTTTGTCCCGCGTAGGTCGTGCCGTTGGTGACGCTTTGCGCGAACCAGATCCATTCCCCGTTGTTGTTGATCAGATAGGGGTCTTCGGCAGTGCCCGAGCCTTGCAGTCCTTGCACCTCAAGGTCCCAGCCGGCATAGAGTGTCATGTCGTCGGGTACTATGTCGGTGCTGAAGTTCCATGGCGTGGTGCATTGGGTGTCGGTGTACCAGCCCGTGAAGACATAGCCCGTTTCGGTTGGGGCGGCAGGCTGGGTGGCCTTGCTCTCCTTGCTCCACAGGTTGGTCTGCGGGGCGGGTGCCGTGCCGTGGCCGTTGGCATTGAAGGTGACAGTGCAACGCCAGTGTTCCTTGTAGTTGGAGGGCACACCGTCTTTCCAGGCCCTCCCTTTGGTCACATTGTTCCACTGCGTCTTTGTGCCGTCGAAGTAGAGGTCTTTTAAGGATGAACAGTTATAGAATGCCTGATCCCCGATGCTCGTCACACTGTTGGGGATGTTGACGGAGGTCAGACCTCTGCACTCCCTAAAAGTATAAATCCCGATGCTCGTCACACTGTTGGGGATGGTGACGGAGGTCAGACCTGAGCAGGCAAAAAAAGATGCAACCCCAATGCTCGTCACGCTGTTGGGGATGGTGACGGAGGTCAGACTTGTGCAGTTCCCAAAAGCCCTATCCCCGATACTCGTCACGCTGTTGGGGATGGTGACGGAGGTCAGACCTGTGCAGCCATTAAAAGCATTATTCTTGATACTTGTCACGCTGTTGGGGATAACCAAATCCGTTATTTCATTATCATTTACATAAAGATGATGGGCATGGGATAGAGGATTCGCCAAATAATTGCCAAAAGATATGTTGCACCAAGCGGCGAGGTCGGATATATGAACCGAGGCCAGACCTGTGCAATCTTGAAAAGCACCGCCCCCGATGCTCGTCAAGCTGTTGGGGATGGTGATGGAGGTCAGACTTGGGCAGTTATAAAACGCAAAATCCCCGAAGCTCGTCACGCTGTTACCTATGGTGACGGAGGTCAGACCTATGCAGGTAAAAAAAGCCCTATCCCCGATGCTCGTCACGCTGTTACCTATGGTGACGGAGGTCAGACCTGTGTGGTTTTGAAATGCGTTTGCTCCTATGAAATAAACATGATTCAGCGTGAGGGAATGGACATTGTTTTTGTTCCAATTGTAGCTGCTGATGACCTGCTCTTCGGGGGAACCTTCCCACAGCCAATCGATGGTCAGATGCCCATTGGCCAAGATCCAATAGAGATTGTTTTCACTTGTCGCATCAGCACCGCCACACCAGCCGCAAGCACCATCCGATGCATTGACGACCAAGTTCGGCGAATACACATACGTATTCGCGCTCCAGTCATTCACGGAACCCGCATAAGAAACCGTGCAATTGCGACTGATGTTGGCGAAAGCGTAGTTTCCGATTTGGACATTTGATTGATTGAAGATGACTTGCGACAGGTTGCAACCCTCAAAAGCATAGTCTCCGACTTGGGTGACAGAATGCATGGTTAATTGTTCGATGGCTGTTTCGTAGAAAGCTAAGTCAGGGATGCTTGTCATGGAGGGAGGTGTCTGGTCTGGGTAGGTATTGTTATTAAGACGAACATTGACATGCTTCAAGTTGGTGCAACCCTGCATCGAAGGCATTACGGTAACATGAGAATTATTCCAGAAATTCAAAGTCTCAAGATTGATGAACCCGCTAAAGACATTGGCGGCAATCACATTCAGTCCGTCATGGGTGGAGGGTACGGTATATGTAGTTATCCAAGCCTTGGGGCCGTCATAACCCGTGATCATGCACTCGGTGTCATTGCCCTGCCAAAACATCCACCCTTGCGTTATTTCGGGGTGCATATAGATTGCAGGGGCATTGCCGCCACATTCCCAGTTGAAGTCGGCACCTTCTGGCATTGAACCTTCCGAGTTGCTGTTGAAGGAGATGGATTTTACGATGTGGGGGTTGTCGGTTCCCCCGTTAGAGTCTTTGGTGTAATAGAGGTAAAAAGACAACCCGTTTGTGCCGCAGTTTAAGTTACCTTGACTCGCCACGAATTGGCTCCCGCCATCATAGGCCACAGGATAGAAGGTGCCAGACATCATCGAGAATTCCTCGGTGTAAAAACTGAGCCAAGAGAAGTAAGTGATGAAAGTGGCATCGGGGTTGGCGTCGCTGTCCGTCTTGTAGAGCAAGTAGATGTAGTCGCCGCCGGCACCTTGGTTCAAGTCTTTGTTGACGAAGGTCCAGCCTTGGTTTTGGTACTGGGTTTTCAGAGCGTTCGTCTCGGCTTGTGTTCCGCCGATGACCATCACATCGGTGACAAAGTTGTCGGCCTTCGCATGAGAGGCCAACGCAATAAGGATGGGGAGAATGAGAAAAAGTTTTTTCATGGCGACAAAGTTTTATGATTGACAAAGATAGAAAAAAATTTGGCTTTCGGAACAAAAAAAAGAAATCTCGCTAAAAACCTTTTTCTCTATTTCCATAAAATCCAAAAACCAGTCGCTTTTATCCCTGAACCCTCCGGCAGGTTGTATAAGGCCTTGAAGTTCAGTGGCATTTCGCCTTGCTTGTCGCTGTATGCGATGGCATAGTCGTCGTTGCCTTGAGGGATGCAAATCTCGGCATGGTCTCCAAATCGGAACTTGGGCAGTGCAGTGCTCTCGTTGAAGCTCACGATAGCATTGTCGATCATGGCATTGCCGCGGGTATTGGCTTGAGCCAAAGCAATCTGGATACCACCTCTGTTGGCCTGCTGTTGCTGAATGTCTTTCGTAAAGGTCACGGTTCCAGCTTCATCGGCATGGATCATGATGCCCGAGCAAGGAGCAATAGCGGTAGTGGCATAGTTTTCAACCGCCACAATAGCAGATCCTTCAGCGTTCAACTTGTAGAAGGAGCGGCCATTCGTCTTGTGCCCAAGAAATTTTACCCATTACCAACAAGGCAACGAGAAGAAAAAAAGAAAAACTAGTTCTTTTCATTGTGTAAAAATAAATTATTAAAATATTTAAAAAATTATCTTTCAATTATTATACCTAACAACGCAGTTTTTTTCGGGCGGCGGACCGATGTCTGTGATGACTGGCAAACTCACGGAAACTGACGCCAATCATGGCTTTGGTTCTGGAAGGAAGGCTGTTCATTTCGTCTTTTTCGGCGTGTTGATCCAATAATGACACAAGGTTTCAAACAGCACTGGAATGGCGGCGGAACAATTGTTGCTCATTCCAATTCTGACCATAATCAGGTTTTGGTAAGGGTTGACATAAAGCACCTGTTCACAGATGCCTAAGGCGTAATAACCAGGATATGGTGACTTACCATAACCTTCGTATTTTAGGTTATACCAATTGAAATGATAGCCATAGTTACTGGGGTCATATTCTGACGACAAGCGTATCCATTCCTCGCTAACGATGCGTTTGCCATCCCATACACCATGGTTCAGGTAGAGTCGTCCTATCTTGGCAAGGTCCTTTATGGTAAGTGTGATGCCGCCAAAAGCATGTGCCACGTCGTGTTTACGACTGTCGATATTCACCAGTGCCGAAGATTCCATTCCGAGTGGCTTCCAAACTTTCTCGCTGAGATAATCGGCATAGCGTTTCCCAGAGGCTCGTTCAATGACCACCCCCAGTATCGCTGACGTCATGCTCTCGTAGCGAAAATCAGTGCCTGGCTCGCAACGGAATTTCAGACCACGGATCTGCCTCATGATGTCGTGTCCATAGTTCAATCTAGCTATGGCATTGACCCGCTTCAAGCCCTTCATGGAGAACTCGTAGGTGTCGTCGAAGTCAAGTCCGCTTTGCATATCTAGCAGATGGCGGATGGTGAGACGTCCCCACCTTGGATCTTTTCCCTTCAACTCAGGCAAAT
>JAEEIS010000251.1 GCA_016281475.1 Bacteroidales bacterium | reverse complement strand
GATGCGAATGGAACGTTACGAGCGTCTTTTCAAGCAAGCCGTAATGCCCGATGAGGTTATGCAGGCCAACGGCTACTGCATACGAATTCCTGACAAATGGAAAGCGATGCAGCCAACGCCTTGAGTGATATTGTATTTTTTGTTGAGATATAAGCCGCTTTTCAGCGTTTTTTTTGTTTCTCTAAAATAAAAGTTTCTCTTGCGACAGGCGTTTTCTCGCCTCAGCAGACGAACAAGTTCGTCTGCTGAGGCTTATCGAAAACGTTCCACCCTGGTTCGCTGTTCATGTGGGGAGCGTGGTGGAGACTTTTCGTGACAATGCCACCCTTGTGACAGTCCATTTTTTATAAGACTACAGCACGTTCAGCCGAATTTTCGTTTTTCAATTTCCAACTTTCGATTTGTTACAGGGGCGGATGTCGACATTTCGGCACCCGTTTTGTCGGTTTCGGAGAGGAGAGGCACTCCCTTGTCGGGGAATGTGCGTACTTTTGCATTTCAAAATCGAAGGAAATGAAACGTACAATTGTTATCACAATCTTATTATTCTCAGCGTTGGCAGTGTCGGCACAGCGCGACGTAAGTCCACAGGACTTCCTTAATCCTCTTGAGAGGGGTGGCACGGAGTGCCGGGGTATGTTTACCCTGTCTCAGTGCCACTACCTAGCCACGCAGAGCAACCCCACGCTCAAGGCGGCACAGGAACGCATCGATGCCGCCGACGCCCTGCTGGGCATGGCTTTCTGCCAGTTCCTGCCCAAGGTGGATGCCAACGGCACCTACGTGTGGAACCAGAAGAACATACACCTCCTCAGCGACGAGCAGGCATACGACATCAACCACATCGGCACCACTGTCGAACACGACATTGAGAACAGCCTTAGCGACTTCTTGGCATCGCTCGGTGTCACCAGCCCCACATTGGCACAGAATGTCGTGCAAAACCTGGGCGGCATGCGCCTCGAAGATAATCTCAACAACATGGGCCAGAAGGTGACCGATGCCATGAATATCGACATGCACAACATAGTGGCAGGCAGTGTCACCGTAGCACAGCCGCTCTACCTTGGAGGCCGACTCTCGGCACTCTACCGCTCGGCTCAGTATAGTCGAGACATGCAGCAGGCGTTGGGCAACAAGGTCTACGACGGACTCCTGATTGCTGTCGACGCTGCCTACTGGCAGTATATATCGCTCCTCCACAAGCAGCAACTAGCACAGCAGTACTACGACTTGTTGCAGAACCTCGACAGCAACGTGGTGGCAATGGTCGATGCCGATGTTGCCACCCGTGGCGATGTCACCAAGGTGCGTGTCAAACTCAACGAAGCACGCATGAACCTTACCAAGGCGGACTGCGGGTTGGAGTTGGCGCGACTGGCTCTGTGCCAGATATGTGGGCTAGACCCTAATGGCGGTTATGTATTTGTTGAGGATAGCACAATAGCCACCTACAGCCCTCTAGAGCATATAGACATCGAAAAGATATGCGCTGCCCGCGATGATTACCGTGCGCTTTGCGATGCAGAAGGAATAGCCAACCAAGGTGTGCGACTGGCTCGTGCGGGTCTGTTGCCCAACGTGGTGGCGACTGGCTCATACGTGGTGAGCAACCCCAACCTGTATAACGGTTTTCAAAACAGCTTTGGTGGCATGTTCACAGCTGGCGTGGCGGTAAACATTCCGCTAGGCCATCCGGGCGACATCTATGCCCTCAAAGCTGCCAAGCATAAGCGTGCCGAAACTGCCTATCAGGTCGAGGAGTCAAAGAACCTCATCCTTCTTGAGGTGAATCGCCTAAATCATCAGCTGCGGGTGGCAAACCTCAAACTACAACAGGCCGAGAGTGACCTCGACAATGCCGAAGAGAACTTGCGTCTGGCAGACGAGTCGTTCGAAGCAGGGGTGATCAGCAGTACCGACCTGATGGCGGCGCAGACTGCCTGGATGAAGGCAAAGACCGAAGTGTTGGATGCCGAGATAGAGTTGCGGCTCGACCACCTCTATTTGATGCAGGCAACTGGGAGAATTGAGAATTGAAAATTGAAAGTTGAAAATTGGCTGCCGCCATTAAACTTTAAATATTAAACTTTAAACTCTAATATATGAATAAGGAACAAAAAAGTCTATGGCTGGGAATTGGTGTGGTCATCGCAGTAGTGGCGGTGGTGGCGATAATAGGTATATTTGCCCTCCAGCCTGAGCCCGAAATGATTACTGGCGAAGTGTGCGCCGACGAATACCGTGTTGCCAATAAGGTGCCTGGACGTTTGAGCACCCTCTTTGTAGAAGAGGGACAGCAGGTGCGCGCAGGAGATACGCTGGCATATATCAGCAGTCCTGAGGTAGATGCCAAGATGCAGCAGGCACGAGCTGCCCGAGCTGCCGCTACCGCGCAGAGCAGCAAGGCGCAGAATGGTGCCCGAGAGCAACAGGTGGCATCCGCCTATGAGATGTGGCAGAAGGCAGAGGTAGGCGTTGATATTGCCAAGAAGTCGTACGACCGTGTGCAGCAATTGTATGACAAGAAAGTGGTGTCGGCACAGAAACGCGATGAGGCTGAAGCACAATACAAGGCTGCTGTGGCGACTTCGAATGCAGCCAAATTGCAGTATGAGATGGCTCGTGAAGGGGCGCAGAACGAGGATAAGGAGGCAGCCAACGCATTAGTGCAACAGGCACAAGGCGCCGTGTCGGAGGTCGAAGCCTATGTGCAAGACCGCTATCTGTTGGCACCTTGCGATGGGGAGGTGGCAGAGATTTACGCCAAGCGTAGTGACTTGATTGGCACGGGTTCGCCCGTGATGTCTATCCTCGACATGAGCAATGTGTGGATTTCGGTCAGTGTGCGTGAGGATATGTTGGGCGACTTGCGAGTGGGTTCGTTGGCTGAGATAAAGATACCCGCCTTGGGCGACCAGACGTACACTGCCCGTGTCACCTATCTCAGGGCAATGGCAACGTATGCCGTATGGCGTGCCACCAAAATCAATGGGCAGTACGATGT
>JAEEIS010000250.1 GCA_016281475.1 Bacteroidales bacterium | reverse complement strand
CATCTGATTAATTCCACCTTGGTGCAGGACACTGTGTTCACCGACTACGACGTGGTGCCGGGCGAACGCTACTACTATTACTACAAGATTCTGAATACTTCGCTGAACGAGAACAGCCCCTCCAAAACCGTCACCTGTGTGCCTTATGGCAGCATACCGGGTGATGCCAACGGCAGCTTTGCGGTGGATGTGGCGGATGTGATAACCACGGTGAACTATGTGACGGGGCAGAACCCGCAGCCCTTCCTCTTCGATGCCGCCGATGTGAATGGCGACGGCACTATCAACGTGCTGGACATTGTGGGTATAATAAATATCATCCTGCACCCAGGCCAGAAAGAAGGCACCGACACTTACGAGCAGCAGACAGCTATTTACACCATAGAGGATGGTGTGCTGTATGTCGACAGCCCCGTGGCATTGGGCGGGTTACAGTTCAGCATAGCCCATTGCCGTCGCAGCGACATAGAACTGCTGGATGCCATGAAAGGATTTGAGACCGTGTATGTGGAAGGCGAGGACAGCAGCCTTGTCATGTTGTCCTACAGTATGAGCGGATACAGTATCACGGCAGGCAAGACAGCCCTGCTGCGTTTGGGCGAGAAAGATTTAGACGACATCGTGCTAAGCGACCTCGAAGGCCACAATGTAGTTGCCCTTAACGGTGGCGGAGTCGGCATTACCGACTTGGGTACATTGCCAGCCCAAATTGCCAAGGCGTACCCCAACCCGTTCAGCCATCAGGTACGGTTGGATGTGGTCAGTGCAGTATCTGGCAAGCCACTGAGCATTGCCATCTACGACATCACCGGCAAGTTGGTGCACACTGGTGTGGTGCCAGCCAGCAGCGTTGGACGCTACAGCTATGTATGGAATGCCGAGGGGATGCCTCATGGAGTTTACATGGCAACCCTCCGTGTGGGCGAAGTGGCGGCACATGTCATCAAACTGGTCATCAAATAAGCGAGGAGGACAATTATGAAACGTATCTTGTTTTTCCTTCTGTTTGTGGCGGCTGTTGGCATCTGCCATGCAGTCAACACGCTGACGCTTGGCACGGCATCAGGGCATCCTGGTGACACTGTTTCCCTGACACTGTCGCTAACCAACACGAGCAGCATCAGTGCCATGCAGACATTCATTCCGTTAGGCACACAACTGCAATATGTGACAGGGAGCTGCACCCTGACAAACCGCGGCAGCAGCCATCAGGTTACAGCTTCGGTGCAGAACGACACGCTGCGAATCTATTCATATTCTTTGAGTTTGGCCACCTATAGTGGTAGCAGTGGGGCATTGCTGACTTTTCGTGTGGTGCTGGGCAACGAGCCAGCCACATACAACCTGCCACTTGTACAGCCGGTTTTGTCAAGCAGTACAGGCTCGTCGATTACGGTACAGACTACGGCTGGCAGTGTTACCATCCAGTCGCCCAAGATTGGGATGACATCGGCCAGTGTGGATTTTGGCCATTACCCTATACGTAGCACCTACACACGGAATGTGACTGTGAGGAACTTGGGCAACGAACCCTTGACGCTCTATGGTCTGACTTTTGACAATGCGGCGTTGAGTTGTTCTGTTTCTAATGTGACAATTGCAGGTGGGGGTACACGCAATATAACCATCACCTATGCTCCCATGCAAGCCGGCAGCATCACTATGCATGCCGTGCTGCACAGCAATGCGAAGGTGGGTGACAGTGTGTTGACCATCACGGCAAACCCGTATGCTGTCAATGAATTGCGTCCGCTCACCGTCACAGGTGAGACTGACAGCATTGTCACCATCGAGTTGCGCATGAACAATATGGACAGCATTGTGGCATTGCAGACCTCCATCAAGATGCCCGCGGCATTGACTTACATCCCTGGAAGTTTTGCTGTCAACAGTAGCCGCAGCCACGGACATACCGCCACAGCGGGAATGCTGGGTGACACACTGACAATGATTGTCACCAATCTACAGAACTATCCGTTACATGGTGGCGATGGGGTGGTGGCGAGTTTTCAAGTGCGGTTGCATGGGTATGGTTATTGCAACATACAGCTGTTGGAAACCTCCCTGTCCGACTCGGCAGGACACAACGTCCTGTCGGCGGTGTATACTGGGCGGGTGAACATTAATAGCCCTACGCTCAACTGCGGCAATCAACTTGATATAGGCAGCACTCCTGTCACCGACACGGCAAGAGCCACATTTACTATCCGCAATACGGGTAATGCCCCTATGACGTTGAGTCAAGTGGCGTTTACACAAAGCGGGTACTCCATCAGTGAGAGTCTGCCCATGACTGTTGCAATCAACCAAAATGCCACGCTGCATGTCAACTATTGCGGAACAACGGCAGGGGACTGCTCCTCCATTATGCAGCTATACACCAACGACCCGCGCAACACGCTCAAAGAGGTGTCGCTGACGTGCTGGCGGTACGAACCCAATGCATTGTACATGACAACTAACCCAGCCAATGGTGTAGACAGTGCCATGGTGAGCATTGCTCTTGATAATTATTCAGACATCACCGCACTACAAATGGATATTGTGTACCCCCACCGCTATGCGACAATTGGGAGCAACGATATTCATCTGACAGGGCGAAGCAATGGGCATCTGGTCAGCTCTGCACAGTTAAACGACTCGACGTGGCGCGTGTTGGCAATGTCGATGACCAATAGTTTGTTCAACGGCAACAGCGGACCAGTATTGGATTTGCACCTGCATCTCTCAGACACGAACGACCACAGCACACAACTTATGCAGTTGCACAACGTAATGGCTGCCAATCAGCAAGGTGTCAATATGATTACTTTACTTGACAGTGTGGCATATATCGCCACGCAGGTAGTCCATGACACATTGGTGCAAATAGTACATGACACGACTATTGTGGTGGAGAATGTCTACATTCACGATACGACGGTGGTTGACCATTACATTTATGATACCATGTACATCCAAGTACATGACACGACATATCTGTGGCATTACGATACCATTGTTGTTGACAATTATATTCATGACACGACATATCTGTGGCATTACGATACCATTGTTGTTGACAATTATATTCATGACACGACAGTTATACATGATACAACGATTATCAACAACTATATCCATGATACCACATATGTGGACAACTTCATATATGATACGGTGGTAATAATGGAACCGATCGATTATTACAATCTTAATCTATCTACGGTGCCGGAGGACTATGGTGGTATTGTTGTCGGCTCAGGTCAATATAGTGAAAACACTGTCGTGGAGATAGTAGCCATTCCGTCTAGCGGGTACCATTTTGTAAGGTGGAATGATGACAACACAGACAATCCGCGCCATGTGACGATGACACATAACATGACCCTGTATGCATATTTCTATCGGGATGATGTTGGCATAGCCGATGTGCAACCTTCAGAGAGCACAATTACCGTGCAGGACAATGTCATCACAGTGCAAGGTGCGGCAGGACAACGTGTGCGTATCTTCGATGCTATAGGTAGGTTGCTCTTTATTGAGTTGAGCGTTCCAGAGATGCAGCATTTCCGTATGGTTGCCGATGGAGTCTACCTAGTGCAGGTGGGTGATGGTGTGGCACAGCGGGTGGTGGTAAGGTAATAAACATACCCCAATCTGCGATTACTCCTCTAAAAAGGGGGCAGCTGACGAGGTTAGTTTACATTCGTTTACATAAAGAATCCCCGCACAAATTAAACGCGGGGATTCTTATAGTTTATATTCGTTGTGTTTTATTCGGAACGTTTGCGACGAACTAGGAGGACTAGTGCTACGGTCTCGAAGGCTAGGTAGATGATGTAGCAGATGCAGAAGGCAAGGATGAAGTTGCGGGCAGTGGGGATGTGGGTGAAGGCCCACAGGCAGAGTATGACTAGGTGTAGGAAGAGACTGCCAACGGTGAGGCCGAGGAAGTTCTTGACAAAGGTGCGAGGGTCTTTGTATAGGCTCTTGACCACGACGTAGTGTTGCAGCCCTGTGACCACGGCAAAGTAGAGCGGCAGGAAAGGCATGACGGTTTGGAAGAAACCGTCGGCAAACCACATTGTGCAGAATGCTGCCAGCACAAGGAGGATGGTGACGATGATGAGGGCGACGTAGTAACGTTTCATGTTAATTTGAAAATTTAAAGACATATCCCGCCACTTCGTGGCACCCATCTGGGAACATACCCCGGCCTTACGGCCACCCCTCTAAAGAGGGGACGGGGGCGGGAGCCGTCATTTATTAGAGGTTGAAGTGTATGGTTTCCTTGGTGGTGAATTTCTCGCAGTAGTGGCAGCGGAGTTTGAGGTTTTCCTTGTCGACTACATCAAACTTGGTGGGCACTGCCTCGGCGTTGGTAATGCACTTGGGGTTGGCGCATTTGACGAAGTTCTCGATGTGGTCGGGTATCTCGGTGGAGAATTTTTCTTTCACCTGATACTCTTCTATGGTGATGATGGTAACAAAGGGCGCGACAAGTGCTACTTTGCTGACATCTTCCTTGGTGAAGTGCTTGTTTTTGATTTTGATGATGCCTTTGCGACCGAGTTTGCCACTCTGGAGGTAGTTGCCGATGAGCACCTCGTCTTTGTATTTTTCAAGACCGAGGATGTGTATGACTTGATAAACCAATTCGGTGGGGATATGGTCGATGACGGTGCCGTTCTCGATGGCGGGCACTACGAGTTCTTTCTTGGTTTCCATGATGATGTTGATATGTTGATAAGTTGATATGTTGTGCGACAAGAATTTCAATATTCAATTATTTTGCGCCGAGGATGGCTGCCATGAGTGCCTGACGGACATAGACTCCGTTCTGTGCCTGACGGAAATAGTAGGCATAGGGGGTCTTGTCGACGTCGGTGGTGATTTCGTTGACACGGGGCAGGGGATGCAGCACGCGCATGTTGGGCTTGCAGCCTTCGAGCATGTCGGCTGAGAGGATGCAGCTGTCTTTTACGCGCTCGTACTCCAGCGGGTCGGGAAAGCGTTCGCGTTGCACACGGGTCATGTAGATGATGTCGGCGATGGGGATGATGCTGCGGATGTCGGTGTACTGGTAGTACTTGAGTCCTGCCTCCTTGATGCTCATCTTGACGGACGAGGGGAGTTTGAGCTCGGTGGGCGACACAAGGTGGAATGTGGCGTTGAAGTTGCACATGGCCTGTACGAGAGAGTGCACGGTGCGTCCGTATTTGAGGTCGCCGACGAGTGCGATATTGAGGTTGTCGAGGGTGCCCTGAGTCTTGCGGATGGAATAGAGGTCGAGCATGCACTGGGTGGGGTGCTGGTTGGCACCGTCACCGGCATTGATGACGGGCACGGTAGCCACCTCGGAGGCGTAGCGCGAGGAGCCTTCCTTGGGGTTGCGCATGACGATGAGGTCAGCATAACTGGAGACCATGACAATAGTGTCGTGGAGCGACTCGCCTTTCTGCACGCTGGTCCCGCCGGGGTCGCTGAAGCCGATGATGCGTGCTCCGAGCTGGTTGGCTGCGCTCTCGAAGCTGAGGCGTGTGCGGGTGGAGGGTTCGAAGAAGAGTGTGGCGACGACCTTGTCGCTGAGTATACGTTGCTTGGGGTTTTGTTCAAAGCCCTCGGCTATGTCCAGCACCTCGATGTATTCTTCTTTGGAGAAATCGGTGATGGAGATGAGGTTGCGTCCTTTTAATGTGCTCATATACTTTATATTTTTATTTGTTGATTCGTTTGATGCCGTCGATGGCTGGTTGGAAGGTGTGGTCGAGGTCAAGTGCGGTGTGAAAGTCCTCGAGTGCGTGTGTCTTGTCGCCTGTGAGCTCGTATGCGCAGCCTCGGTTGACCCAAGCCTCGGCAAATGTGCTGTCGCATTGTATGGCCCGGGTGAAATGCTCAATGGCTTCGGGATAGTCGCCGTATGTGAAGAGTTCGATATAGCCGCGGTTGTGCCATGCGTCCTTGTGGTTGGCGTTGATGTCGAGGATTTGCTTGTAGATTTCCTCTGCTTTGTCCATCTGGTTGAGCTCCTGATAATACATGGCGAGTGCATAGAGCGCGTTGGTGTTGTTTGGCTCGATGCGGATGGCGGTGTTGAGATATTCCACAGCCAGTGGGTCGTGGTGGGTGGAGTAGAGCACGCCCAGTTCCTCGAAGGCGGGTTCGTAGTTGGGGTATAGGTCGCACACTTTGCGCAATAGGTTGACAGCGTTGGTGGTATCGCCCGTCTCTTTATAGATGAAGGCCTTCATGAATAAGGCCGTGCGATTCTGTGGGTCTTTGGCGGTGACGCTGCTGAGGCACTCCATGGCACGGTCGTAGTTGTGGCTGTAGTAGGCTATTTCGCCCAGTTTGAGAGTGGCTTCTTGATTTTCGGGGTCAAGCTCAAGGGCGCGTTGCAGGCTGGCATAGCTTTGTTCGATACTGCCATTGGCCAGATAGGCATCGCCGAGCAGCATGTGGTACTGGGGCTTTTTGTCATTGAGTGCGACGGCACGCGTGAGGTCGGCGATGGCATCGTTGATGCGACCCATCTCCATGTATATTTTGGCTCGGTCGAAATAGAGCTTGTCGTCTTTGGGGTGTCTGTGAATTTGAATGTCAAGGATTTTGAGTGCCTCCTCGTTTGGCATGTCAGGAGTGTTAGCTCGGTTGCCGCATCCTACGAGAGAGAACAGGACCGGAAGAAGAAGGATGAGTAGGGTTGTTATTTTTTTCATTAATTTGATAAACGTATTTTTCTTGGTTTTATTATGTGGTTCTTTAATATTTTTTTCAAAAATGTGATGGAAGTTTCGTTAAGCCGAATCCAGGCAAGCTCGCTTGCATGGGTATGTCAAATAAAGTGAGAGTTTCGAAGAAACTAGCCGTTTTCGACATTCTCTAGCAGGGAATCTATGCAGTCAATTGTGCTGCCGTAGTCTTGGGCGTGGAGTACGGTGGAGGCCTGCTGCTCGGTGATGGGAAGGCATCGACGTAGCAAACACCAGTATTCCTTGGTTTTCCGCATCTTGCTCACGTCGCGCACATCACCTTTGTCAATGGCTGCCAGGAGGGTGCGGACGAAGTGTATCGTTTGGGTCAAGTCGTTATTAGCGGCTTCGTCGCACTGGACTTTGATGCGCAGCGGCAGCAAGGGGTCGTAGAGGATTCCGCGCCCTATCATAAAGTCGGAGATTTGAGGAAAGCGTTGCCGCAGGCGGCGATAGTCGGCTGGGGTGCAGATGTCGCCATTGTAGATGACGGGATGGCAAAGCAACGGTAGAACCTGCTCAAAGGTGTCTAGGTCCACCTGTCCACCATATTGTTGACGTCCTGTCCTTGGGTGGATGGTGATGTTGGCAAGGGGAAAGTCGTTGAGGATGGGGATGATGGCAAATATCTCCTGCGCGCTGTTGAGTCCTAGGCGCATCTTGACGCTGAGGCGCGGGCGCAGGTGGGGAATCACCTGTTCAAGGATGGCGCGTATCTCGTTGGGGTAGGGGAGTATGCCGCTGCCACGGTGTTTGGCGGTGACGCGTCGCATGGGACAGCCGATGTTCCAATTCACCTCACTGTAGCCTACTTCGTAGAGTCTGTTGGCCAGGTCGGTAAATTCGTGAGGCTCTTTGCCAAGGATTTGGGGAATGACAGGTATTGAGTCGCGATTGTCAAGTGGTTGCACGTCGTCTATCTTCTTCCATGCGTCGGCCAAATTGCCGTGGGTGAGGGAGAGAAAGGGTGAGACGGCATAGTCAAACGCTCCGGGAAAGCACTTGTGGTATGATTTGCGGAACATCAGCTCAGTGAGTCCTTGCATGGGGGCTAGGATAAGCATAGTGGGCGGCTAGCATTTTTCCTGTTTGGCACGCAGTTCGTGCAGGTGTGTCTTAAGGGTGGCGGTGAGCTTGTTGCCCAACGTGTAGGTGGGTTTGTAGAGTTTGCTCTCCTGTTGCACCTTTGGGCTGATGATGATATGGTTGTAGTCCACCATTAGTACGAAGTTGAGCAGTATGCTGAGCACGCATAGGCATTTTGCCATGCCTACCAATGCACCCAAAATCTTGTTCAATGCATTTGCCTTGACCATCTTGATAAAGCCTTCGACGGCTTTGCCAAGGAAGTATGACCCTACCACCACGCCGAGGAATGTGATGAAAAAGGCAATGAGCAAGGCTCCGTCGCCTTCCAGTTTGAGCTGTTCCGCAACCCATGACGAAAAATGGATGGCTGCCCAGCAGCCGACAACAATTCCTACCAAGGTGGCCAGCTCGAAGATCAGTCCGCGTCGCCAGCCTTTGTAGATGAAGAAGCATAAGGGTATGGCTAAAATAATATCAAGAATATTCATTTATATGGATTGTTGTGTGTGATTTGATAAAACGAGAACGTCCCCACGAAGGAGACGCCCCGTCAAATACATCTTTGAAATAAGTAAGCACGCTATAATTAACGCAAATGTTGTTTTTTTGTTTCATTCTCCGACAACTTTTTTTGAGTAGAGACGTTATGTGATATGTTGTCAATTAGTTGCGCTGCAAAGTAAACTAGCGTGCCTAACAGCACTCCCAGCAGGGCTCCGCAGATAACGTCGCCGGGATAATGCTTTCCCAGATACGGCCTGGAGTAGCCCACCACTGCAGCCCACAGGAACATAAGAATGGGGAAGAGGTGGCGTGTGTGGCTGTGGCGGAGGCTTCTGCGGTAGCGCAAAGTCAGGAACATGGAGAGTGCAAAGACGTTGGCGGCGTGCGACGATACGAACCCATACTCCCCGCCACACGATGTGCGAAACATGCGAACCCCCTCCAGTGCATAGCAGGGGCGAGGACGGCACACTAGGTATTTGATAAACACCGATGTGCGGTCGGCTAGTAGGAAACATAGCGCAATGCCCAGCAGCACTACCCACCACCGCCGTGGTTCTTTTCGCAGAGTGGCCAGCGCGAGTGTTAGCACCAACACCACGGCCCACGACCAGCCTTGGCTGGCAACCCACAGAATCCAGTCGGCTGCCGTGCAGTGATGTTGGTTGATCCAAAGAAAAAGGTCGGTGTCAGTTTGGACGAGGCTCATGTATCTTTATGATTCTGATGACTCTGATTCTGAGGTGGGCAGGTCGGCTTCGATTATTAACGGGTCGGGTTGTACCTCGGTCTGTAGTTTCTGGAATATAAGGTCCTTAAGCTCTTGGATATGCAATCCCGAGACAGCCGAGATAAATATGCTCTCGATGCCTTGCGGCAGGTGTGTGCGCAGCTGCTGCATCATTGTATCGTCGAGAATGTCGCATTTGGTGACGGCTAGGATACGTTGCTTGTCAAGCAGTTCTGGATTGTAACGGCGTAGCTCTTCTAGCAACACTTCATACTCGTGGTTGATATCCAGCTGTTCGCAGCTGACCATGAATAGCAGTATCGAGTTGCGCTCGATATGTCTGAGGAATCGGATTCCCAGTCCCTTGCCTTCGCTGGCCCCCTCGATGATGCCAGGTATGTCGGCAATGCAGAACGATTGGTTGTCGCGATATTTGACGATGCCGAGGTTAGGCACCAGTGTGGTGAATGGGTAATCGGCGATGGCGGGTTTTGCCGCCGATACAACACTGAGCAACGTGCTCTTGCCCGCATTTGGGAACCCCACAAGGCCCACGTCGGCCAACACTTTGAGTTCTATTATCACCCAGCGTTCCACGGCTGGCTCGCCGGGTTGGGCGTAGCGCGGGGTGCGGTTGGTGGGCGACTTGAAATGGTCGTTGCCCAATCCGCCACGTCCTCCTTTGGCGATAATGAGTTCCTGCCCGTCTTCTGTCACCTCGCCCAGCATCTCGCCCGTCTCCGCGTCGCGACAGATACAGCCTAGCGGCACTTCAAGAATCTGGTCGCGGCCCGTGCGGCCCGTGCACAGGTTCTCTCCTCCGTGCTCACCGTCTTCGGCAAAGACGTGCTTGGTGTATTTGAGGTGCAGTAGTGTCCAGCGTTGGCTGTTGCCGCGCAGGATGACATGTCCGCCGCGTCCTCCGTCGCCCCCGTCGGGGCCTGCCTTGGCATTATATTTTACCCTGAGTAGATGGGCCGAGCCTGCGCCGCCTTTGCCTGAGCGGACAAGTATTTTCACATAGTCGACAAAGTTGGAAGTCATGGTCGTAGTGTTTATAAAGAAAGTTCTAGATTATCTAGATTAACTAGATTCTCTAGAACTTTCTAGTTAATGGAATCTTTTATAAGGCTTCGATGGCGTTGACAATGTCGTCCGAGATGCGCTTGATGTCGCCGAGGCCGTTGATTTTTACCTCTTTGCCCTGTTTGGCGTAGTACGAGGCGACAGGCAGTGTCTTGTTCTCATACTCCACGAGGCGATTCTTGATGGTCTCTTCGTTGTCGTCGCTGCGACCGCTCACCTTGGCACGTTCCAACATGCGGCGTATCAGCTCTTCGCGCGGCACGTCGAGCCGCACCATGCAGGTCAGCGTGCGGCCATGTTTGGCAAGCAGTTGGTCCAGTACTTCCGCCTGTGCCACGTTGCGGGGGAATCCGTCGAAGAGGATACCCTTGCTGTCGTGGGCGATGGCGTTGTCGATCATCTCTATGACAATGTCGTCGCTGACCAGTTGACCGGCATCCATGATGCTCTTGATGCGTTTGCCAAGGTCGGTTTGGTCGGCGATTTCTTTGCGCAGCAGGTCTCCAGTGGAGATGTGCGTAAGCCCGTATTTCTCAACGATGAAATCACTCTGGGTGCCTTTGCCGGCACCGGGGGCGCCGAAAATGACAATGTTTTTCATCAGTCGTAACAGATTGTTTTATTCAACAGATTCGATAGTCAGATTGAACACGAGGGGGCTGTAGGGCAGGATGTCCTTGCCGGCACCACGGGCACCGTAGGCCAGTTCGGAGGGCATGATGAGAGTGATGTCGCTACCGGCGGGCTGACCCATGATGCCTTCGTCCCAACCCTTAATCATGGGCTGTTCGCCAACCACATAGCTCAGGGGCTCGTAGGGGCGGCCGGGCTGCACCTTGTTGGCCTCCTTGGCGTCGGCCTCGCGGCTGGTGTCGAAGAGGGTGCCGTCGAGCAGACGGCCGGTGTAGTTCACGCTTACCTTCTTACCGGCGGCAACCTTGGGACCGTCGCCTTTCTTATTCACGATGACGTAAAGGCCGCTCTTGGTGGGCTTCACGGTGATGTTGTTGTCGGTGATGTACTGGGCGAGAGTGGCGGCCTCGTTGTTTTTGCGCTGCTCCATCTCTTCGATGAAGTTGGCCTGCTCCTGTGCCAGTTCGTCCTTGGTGACGATGTCCATCAGGGCCACCTCATAGTAGAAGAACTGACCCTTGCCCTGCTCATACGAAGGGGGCATTTGGCTGGGCTGCATAAAGTTACCAATCGAGTCGGCAGGAATCTTGAAGATGGCCTTGTCGCCGGTGTGCATCATCAACAGACCTTCCTGGATGTCGCCTTTGAACATGCAGTTCTCGGCCACCTGGAAGATACGGTCGGGGCTGCCCACATTGGAGAAAAGGGTGTCGTTCTCAAGACGGAGGATGAGCTCGCCCACCAGCAGGTCGCCCACGTTGGGCTGCTCGCCGTCGGGATTGACGGTCTCAAAGCGATAGAGGAGACCGTTCTCGGCAGTCTTGAATTTGTTGGAGTTGCAAGCTGTCATAAAGGCAGCGCAAGTCAATGCCACAGTGGCAATTACTAAGAGTTTTTTCATGATTTGTTTAAATGTAATTTATTAATTGATACAATATTATATACAATTACTGTGCGCGAGGGCACCCTGTCGCCGTCGCCCACCACGCCGTAGGCCGTGTTCGACGGGGCAATGAGCCACGCCTGGCTGCCGCAGGGCAGCACCGTCAGCAGGTCGTCCAAAGCCACCGTCACCTGCCTCCGTCCCACCGTCAGCGTGTCGGTCTGGTGGGTGTAGAAGGGGGTGCCGTCCAATGCTTCCAGCCTATAGCTGACCACCACCGTGTCGTCGGGATTGATGGCGGTGCCGGTGCCGTGGGTGTATTCGTGGTACAGGGCTCCGCAGGGCAGTGCCTTTGTCTCCATGCCGCGCCGCTGCACATAGCCCTCTATCTGTGTGGCTTCCGACTGGATGACAACGCGGTTGGCGTTTATCATGTTCTCTTTGAAACGCGTGCTGTTGTCCGCCTCCACCTCTACGATGGGCGTGCGGTCGCCGCAGCCCGCTGCAAGGAAAAGGACAATCAGATATGGAGCTATGCGTTTCATGCGGTATGTATGTTTTTTAATGGTTCTACACCCTCCACGCCCAGCAGCCGTTTCACCTCTGCCAGCGTGTCGGTCAGCGACATATTGCAGGTGGCACCCGCCGCCTTTGTGTGTCCGCCGCCGCCCAATTTCTGCGCCATGAGGTTGACATCCACGTCATCTTTGGCACGTAGCGACACCTTGGTGCGGCCCGTTTCCTCTCTCAGCAGTGCGCCCACCTCTATATCCGTCATCATCAGCGTGTAGTTCACCAGCCCTTCCATATCCTCGCCCGTAATGCCGTATCGCTCTTGGTCTTCAATCGAGAAGTGGAAGAGGGCCACCCGCTGTTGCGGGAATATCTCCAGTCGCTGGCTCAGGGCAAAGCCGTAGAACATCATGCGGTTGTAGGTAAACGTGTTGGTGATTTGGTTGTGTATCTCGGCAGGGTGTATGTCGTATGATACCAGCAGCGCGGCGGCATCGAAGCAGCTGGGCTGGCTGCAGCTGAAGGCAAAGCCGCCCGTGTCGGTGCGCAGGCCCGTGTAGAGACAGCGCGCCACCTCCACATTCAGATACTCCCGTCCCCATGTCTCCACCGCCAGCCACAGCATCAGCTCGCAAGTGCTTGAAATCATGGGGTCTGAAAACACAATGTCAAATTGCTCCCTGGCAGGGTTGTGGTGATGGTCCACCAGCACCTTGAACCCCTTTGCATCTAACAGTGCATCCTTCAGGAAGTCGATACGCGACGCGACATTGAAGTCGAGACACACTATCAAGTCGGCCTCGCCAATAACGGTCTCACAACGTTCCCGCTCCCGCTCTCCCGACAGGATGCGTCCGCTTCCCGGCAGCCACTCCATGGTCCTCGGGCAGCCGTTGGGCAGGACAGGCACCACCGATTGGCTTTTTTTCGCCGCCTGGTCGAGCATTAGCGTACAGCCAAGAATGCTCCCACACGCGTCGCCGTCGGCGTTCATGTGCGACAGCAATACAATTTTTTGCGCCTCGCTCACCTGCTGGCGCAATATTGCTATGCTTTGGCTGTCAAATGTTTCCAAATACATTTCAGTTGTCGTGACCCATTATATTAATTTGCAAAAATACTACTTTTTAATGGAATGATATAATTTTTTGTGTGCTGTTATTAAAAAAAGTTGTACTTTTGCAAAAAAATAACTTGGGCCTATTATCTCCGTTAGAATAAAAGAACACTGAACAATATGAAGAAAATCGTTATCATTTTGGCTGCGGCAATGCTCCTCACGGCAGGCTGCAAGAAGAAACAAGAACAAGAATCCGTTATTGGCCGTCCCACCGTCTCCGTGCAGGATGGTCGCTTCACCCCCGAGCTGATGTGGAAACTCGGCAAGATGGGCGAGTATGCCCTCAGCCCCGACGGCTCCACCATTGCCTACACCACCACCTTCTACGACATGGCACAGAACAAGGGCAACGCCGAAATCTACCTCATCCCCACCGACGGCAAGACCGAGGCCATGCGCCTCACCAACACCTCGCAGGGCGAGTTCAACCCCGTCTGGCTCAATGCCTCCACGCTCCTCTTTGCCCGTGGCAACGACATCGTCTCCATCAATGTCGACACCAAGGCTGAGAAGGTCCTTGCCACCGTCGAAGGTGGCCTCGAAGGCTTCAAAATCTCACCCGACGGCTCCCAAATCCTCTACATCTCCGACCTCCCCGTCCGTCGTCCCGACGACATCAACAAGCTCTATGTCGGCCTCGACCAGACCACCGGCCGCATCAACGAGGACCTCATGTATCGCCACTGGGACAACTGGGTAGACGAATACCCCCACATCTTCCTCGCCGCCCTCAATGACAGCAAGGTCGACATCGACAACGCCATTGACGTCATTGGCGACAACGCCTTCGAGTGCCCCATGCGTCCGTGGGGCGGTGTCGAGCAGTTCAACTTCTCGCCCGACGGCAAGCGCATCGCCTACACCTGCCGCAAGAAGACGGGCAAAGACTACTCACTCAGCACCAATAGCGACATCTACCTCTACACCATCGCCAACGGCGAGACCGTCAACCTCAGCGAAGGCATCATGGGCTACGACCAGAACCCCGTCTTCAGCCACGACGGCACCAAGCTGGCATGGGAAAGCATGGAGCACGACGGCTATGAGAGCGACAAGCTCCGCCTCATGGTCTGCGACCTCGCCACTGGCACCAAGACCGACTACACCGAGGCCTTCGACTACGGCGTCAGCTCCATCTCCTGGAGCGACGACGACGCTCAGATTCTTGCCGTGGTCATGTATCGTGGCACCAACGAAATCTTTGCCTTCGACCTCGCCTCCAAGGCCATCCGACAAGTCACCAAAGGCATCCACGACATCAACGGCTTCACCCTCCGTGCGGGCGACATCTACGCCAACGAAGTCAGCATGCAGCACCCATCCGAAATCTTCCACTACACCCTCGCCGACACCAACCAGACCGGCCGTCAGATTACTAACATCAACACCGAAGTCCTCTCCCTCGTCCGCATGGGTAAGACCGAGCCGCATTGGATTCCCACCTCCGACGGTAAGGAGATGCTCGTCTGGCTCATCTACCCCTACGACTACGACAGCACCAAGACCTATCCCGCCCTCCTCTTCTGCGAAGGCGGCCCCCAGAGCATGGTCAGCCAGTTCTGGAGCACCCGCTGGAACTTCGAGGTCATGAGCGGCGCCGGCTACTTCGTCATCGCCCCCAACCGTCGCGGCTGCCCCGGCTTCGGCACCGCCTGGTGTGAAGAAATCAGCGGCGACTACGGCGGACTCTGCATGAAGGATTACATGGCCGCCACCGACTACTTCGCCAAAAACATGCCCCAGGTCGATGCCGAGCGCATCGGTGCCTGTGGCGCCTCCTTCGGTGCCTACAGCATCTACTGGCTCGCCGGCCACAACGAGAACCACCGCTTCAAGGCCTTCCTCGCCCACAACGGCATGTTCAACTTCGAACAGCAATGCCTCGAAACCGAGGAATACTGGTTCACCAACTGGGACCTCGGCGGCCCCTACTGGGAGAAGAACGCCAAGACTGCCCACTCCTACGCCAACTCACCCCACCTCTTTGTCGACCGTTGGAACACCCCCATCTGCGTCGTCCATAGCGAGTTCGACTTCCGCATCGTAGCCTCCCAAGGCATGGCAGCCTACAATGCCGCCAAGCTCCGCGGCCTCGACGCACGCTACCTCTACTTCCCCGACGAGACCCACTGGGTGCTCCGCCCGCAAAACAGCCTCCTCTGGCACCGTAACTTCATCGACTGGTTCGACAAGTACCTCAAGTCCGAAGCCGAGAATTGATTAGAATGTCAGTGTATACCTAGTCATCTTAACGTATTTTTGTTGTGGCAGATTTCTAATCCGAAATCCGAAATGGGTTGAGTATTAGGTTTACAGTCCGCAAACAACGTGTAAAAAAGAGTCCCCGCCACACGACGGGGACTCCTTTTGTTTCGATTGATTGTTCTTGTTTAAAGTGACGTTATCTCGTCGATAGATAGTCCAGTGGATTGTGCTATAATTTCGGAAGGTAGGCCTATTTGCTTCATATTCCTTGCCACTTTGTGTCTTTCTTCGGCTCTTCCCTCGGCTCTTCCCTCGGCTCTTCCTTCGGCTTTCCCTTCGGCTCTCCCTTCGGCAAGACCCTTGGCGAGTCCCTCGGCTCTTCCCTCGACAAGACCCTTGGCGTGTCCTTCTATTTGGGCTGTTTCAAGAACGTCGTTCTCCACCATCAGGTCGGTGATGTAGTGCTCGTAGATGCGCTTCTCCTTGTCGCTCATGTTCATGTAGAGCAATTTCTGTCTGGCCTCCTGCAGGCCTGGCGTTTTTGTGGAGGAGCTGATTTTGCCATTCTTCAGGTATTCAATCCACTCTTCGAGCGGTGTGGTAGCCACTTGGTTGAACTCGTTGACGCGGATGATGAAGTATTCGGGAAAGATTTGTTCGGGGGTGCGCATCTTCAGGGTGTTGGCCTCGTAGTCGGTGATTTGGAGGGTGTCGTTGGTGTGTACACCGGTGAAGGT
>JAEEIS010000249.1 GCA_016281475.1 Bacteroidales bacterium | reverse complement strand
GACTACGGGCGGCATCCACGCCACCATTGTCAGCACCGATGCGGCACAGGCCGTGCTTGAGATTGCTCCTGGAACCCGCATCAAAGTCGCCAAAACCAACATCACCCCTATCCCCGAGAGGAAAAAAAGTAAAAACTAAAAAAGTCCATACAAATGAAAAAAACAATCATTCTCCTTTTAGTTTTTAGTTTTTACCTTTTACCTTCCCCTGCCCACGCGCAGTCTACCGTCATGCGCCTGTCGCTAGAGGAGGCCCAACAGTACGCTGTCGAACACAACTACGCCCTGCAAAACGCGGCACTGAACGTGAAGAAGGCGGAAGCCACCCGCTGGCAGACGCTGTCGACTTTGTTGCCGCAGGTGAAGGCTGGCTTCGACTATCAAAACATGTGCGGTTACGAGATGAACTTCGGCGGACGGAGCTCGGTGGGCTCGATGCTGCCTGACTCAATCACTATCGGTGGACAGACCTTTGCTATCTCCTTTCCTTCGAGCGGCAATACCGAGGAGACCTCAACAAGCATCCCGATGAACCCCAGCGGCACATTCAGCATCACCGCCTCTATTGCCCTTACGGGCGCACAGATTATCGGCACGATACTCAACGACATTGCCATCAACATGGCCAACATCTCACACAGCCAGTCGGAGTTCACCACCCGCACCAACGTCAAGACTACCTACACCTCCATCCTCATTATGGAGCAGACGGTGAAGCTGCTCGACACCAGCCTGATGAACATGCAGCAACTGCTTGCCACCACCGAGGCGAGCGTGCTGGCAGGTGCCTCGGAGCAGATCACCGCCGACAAACTGAACGTACAGGTAGCCTCGATGCAGAACAGCCTCAACTCCACCAAGCGGACGTTGAAGATGCTCTACAACTCTCTGGTGCTGTTACTGGGTACCGATGTGGATGCGAAGATAGTGCTGACCACGCCGCTCGAAAAGGTGCTCGACATCGACTATGCCGCACAGCTGACCATGGGCGACTTCCACATCGAGGATAACTTCGACTACCAGCTGTTGCAGCAAAACGAACGCCTCTCGCGCAAACAGGTGACCCTAGCGTGGATGGACTTCACCCCTACCATCTCGGCCTACTACCAATACAGCGATAAGACCTATTTCGGCAAAGATGCCGGTTTCAACATGACCCCGCCCAACATGATAGGTGCCAGCGTGAGCCTGCCTCTATTCCAAAGTGGCACGCGCATGGCCAAAATAAAGGGTGCTAAGATTGACCTTCAAGAGACCCTCAACAGCAAGCAGCAAGCCGAAGACGGTCTTAAGGTGCAGTACAACCAGCTGCGCTACGACCTCGTGTCAGCCATCGAGGGCTACCAGATACAACGTCAGAACCTTGATGTCACCCGTCGCGTGTTCCAAAACGTCACCGAGAAATACTCCTACGGCCACGCCAGCAACCTAGAGGTCACAAACGCCAGCACCGACATCATCACAGCACAGAGCAACTACATCCAGGCCGTGCTCACCGTGGTGCAGGCACAAGTGGCTCTCGAAAACCTGATGGGCGCAGGATTGAACAAATAAAATCGAACTTAATCATCAACTTTTAAACAACAAACACAACATAATGAACAAGATAGTTAGAACCACCGTCCTACTCCTTGCCGTGACCGCCATGGCAGCCTGTGGCGGCAAGAGCGAAACCCACCAAGCCACCACTACCAAGAAAGAGGCTGAGAAAGTAAAAGTGCAAACGCTGCAGAGCGAGCGCATAGCCAAGCAGTTGGAGCTCTCCTCCACACTGGAAGGCTACGAGACCATGAACATCTCTCCCAGCATCACCGGCCATATCGAGCACATCTACGTGCAGGTAGGCAGCCGTGTGCAGAAAGGTTCCATACTGGTGCGTATGGACCAGACCCAGCTCAATACCACCCGTATCAACCTCAACAGCACCAAGACCGAGCTCGACCGCGTTACCGCCCTGAAGGCCTCGGGCAGCATCAGCCAGCAGGTCTACGATCAAACCAAGGCCGGCTACGACCAGTTGGTTGAGACCGAACGCTTCCAGAACGAGAACACCTTCGTCAAGGCCCAGTTTGCCGGCGTCATCAGTGCTAAGAACTACGAGGACGGTGAGATGTACACCGGGGCCCCCATCCTCACTCTCACCCAAATCAGCCGTCTCAAGGCCATCATCAACATCCCCGAGAGCTACTTCCCGTTGGTCAAACAGGGCATGAAGGTGGATGTCTATAGCGACATCTATCCCGACAAGGTCTTCCCCGCCACCATCGAGATTGTCTATCCCACCATCGACCCCACCAGCCACACCTTCCAGGCTAAGCTGAACATCCCCAATGGCAACGAAAAAATCCGCCCCGGCATGTTTGTCCGCACCACCCTTTCGCTCGGCGAGATTGACGCCATTGTGGTGCCATACCAGAGCGTGTTGAAGCTGACCGGCAGCAACGACCGCTACGTGTTCACCAACCAGGACGGCACCGCCCACCGCGTCGCCGTCACCCTCGGACAACGTTTCGACGACCGCATTGAAATCATGCCCGTCATCCCCGGCGACCTCAAGGAAGGCGACCAGCTCGTCGTCACCGGCCAAGCCCGCCTAGTCGACGGAAGTAAACTTGAAATAGTGGAAGGTGAAAATTGAAAATTGAAATTATATCCGAACGATGACAGGCATCATGTTATATGACAAAAGTCATAGTTTTGCTGCCCGCACTGTAAAATCCTACAATTTCCTTTGCGACAACAAAAAAGAGTTTGTCATCAGTAAACAAATCTTGCGCAGCGGTACCAGCATTGGTGCTAATATCCGCGAAAGCAAGAATGCCGAAAGACGTTCGGATTATGTACACAAACTTTCAATTGCCCTGAAGGAAGCCGACGAGACACAATATTGGCTCGAAGTTCTTTCCCTATCAAACATCATTGATGAGAACGAGTACGCATCAATGAACAACGATGTCAAAGAAATCATTGCACTCCTCACATCAATTATCACCAGTATAAAAAAACTAAATAATAATAACCTGAAAGGAGAAAACTTGGAATAATAATTTCAATTTTCAATTTTCAATTTTCAATTTAAGACATGGCCATTTACAAAACAGCTATCAATAAGCCTATCACTACGGGCTTAATATTTGTGGCGGTCATTGTGTTGGGGCTTTTTTCCCTCTCACGGCTTCCCATTGACCAGATGCCTGAGATGGACCCGCCCTACGTCACCGTCATGACCACCTACGCCGGTGCCAACGCCAGCGAAATAGAGACCAATATCACCAAAATTATCGAGAACTCGCTCAACTCGGTCGACGGTCTCAAAAACCTCACCTCCACCTCCAAGGACAACATCTCCGTCGTCACCCTCGAGTTCGAGTGGGGTTCCGACATCGACGAGGCATTGAACGACATCCGCTCCTACGTCGACCTCCTCTACGACAACCTGCCCGACGGCGTGTCGCGTCCCATGATTCTGAAACTCAACTCCAGTGCCATGCCCATCCTAGTGTATGGCTTCACCGCCAAGGAGAGCTATTCGGGATTGGACCGCATACTCGAGGACAACGTGGTCAATGTGCTCAACCGCGTCGACGGCATCGGCAACATCACCCTCAGCGGTGCACCCGAGCGGTACGTCTACATCGACCTCGACCCCAAGCAGCTCGATGCATACGGCATCAGCCTTGAGCAGGTGGGCAACGCCATCAGTGCCAACAATCTCGACCTCGCCTCCGGCACCGTCAAGATGGGTAAGGAGCAATACCAAATGCGCGTCAAGGGCGAATATGTCGAAAGCTCCGAAATCAACGACATCGCCGTCGCCACCACCGCCACTGGCAAGCAGGTCTTCGTGCGCGACCTCGCCACCGTGCGCGACACCATCAAGGACCTCTCGCTCGACGAGAAAATCAACCGTCAGGACGGCGCACGTCTCATCATTTCCAAGCAGACCGGTGCCAACACCGTTGCCATCACCCGTGGGGTGAAGGCTGAGATGGAGAAGATAAAGAAGACCCTGCCCCCCGACATTGAGATGACCCTCGTCCGAGACGGTTCCGAAGAAATCATCAACGCCATCAACGGCCTCACCGAAAGCATTTTCTACGCGCTCCTCTTCGTGGTGCTGGTGGTGCTCGTGTTCCTCGGCAACTGGCGTAGCACCGTCATCATCGCCCTCACCATCCCCATCTCCCTCGTCACCTCGTTCATCTACCTGCTCATAGCCGACAGCTCGCTCAATATCATCTCCCTCGCCTCCCTCACCGTCGCCATCGGTATGGTCGTCGACGATGCCATCGTGGTGTTGGAGAATATTACCAAGCACATCGAGCGTGGCGAGAACCCACGCGAAGCGGCCATCTGCGCCACCAACGAGGTCTGGACCTCCGTCATTGCCACCACGCTGGTGCTTGTGGCCGTCTTCGTGCCGCTCACCATGCTGCCCGGCATGATGGGCATCTACTTCAAGGAGTTGGGCTGGATTGTCACCATCGTCGTCTGTGTCTCCACCACCGCCGCCATCACCCTCATCCCCATGCTATCGTCCAAGATGTTGAAGGAAAAGCCCTTCTATCTTACCAAAGAAGCACGCGAAGAGGCCGAGGCCAAAGCCGAGAGCAAACGCTTCACCTACGAAAAGACCATCGGTCGCGCCTTTGCCGCCGTCGATGCCGCCTACGCCAACCTCCTCCGCTGGTGCCTACGCCACAAACTCGTCACCCTGCTCTTCTTCGCGGCCCTCTTCATCGTGTCTCTTATCCCCATCGTCACCGGTGCCATCGGCATGGACTTCATGAAGGAACAGGACAACGGCCGCATGAGCATCACTGCCGAGCTCCAGCGCGGCACCCGCATTGAAGAGACCCTCAAGACCGCCCGCCGCATGGAGGACGACATCTACCGCATCCTCGGCGACGACGTCCTCGTCGTCTCCACCTCGGCAGGCTCCAACGACGACGCCGGCATGTCAGCCCTCTTCAACAGCACCACCAACAACAAAATCTCCATGTCCGTCCGCTGCACCAAGAAGTACGACCGCAAGAAGACTATCTTCGAGATGCAGGAACAGCTGCGCCAGTGCTTTGCCGAATATCCCGAACTGGTCACCTTCCAAGTCAACCAAGGCGGCATGATGGGCGGCGGCAGCAACAACTCACTCTCAGTCGAAATCTACGGCTACGACTTCAACCAGACCACCGCCTACGCCAACGACCTGCGCCAGCGCATCATGGACAACGTTCGCGGTGCCCGCGACACCAAGATTAGCCGCGACGAAGACCGTGCCGAGCTGAAAATCACCTTCGACAAGGAGAAACTCTCCCGCCACGGCCTCAACGGTTCCACCGTCGCCATGTACGTCCGCAACCGCGTCAACGGCATGTCCGCCGGCTACCTCAAGGAAGACGGCGAGGAATACAACATCGTCGTCCGCCTCAAGGAAGAGTACCGCTCCTCCATCACCGACATCGAGCAGCTCTCCATCCCCACCCCCACGGGCAGCATCATCAAGCTCGAAGAGCTCGCCACCATCGAAGAATACTGGTGCCCGCCCACCATCGAGCGCAAAAACCGCCAACGCTACCTCACCATCACCGTCATGCCCTACAAGACCTCTCTGCAAGAACTGGCACAGAGCGTCCAAAAAGAAATTGACGACATGGGCATCCCTGCCGACATCCACGTCGACCTCGCCGGTAACTACAAAGACCAGCAAGACTCCTCGCGCGACATGGGCCTCCTTGCCGCCCTCATCCTCATGCTCGTCTACATCGTCATGGCGTCGCAGTTCGAGAGCTTCGGCAAGCCCGCCATCATCATCTCCTCCATACCCTTCGCCCTCACCGGCGTCATCCTCATGATGCTCGTCACCGGGCAGAACCTCGACATGATTGGTATGCTCGGACTCGTGCTCCTCATCGGCATCGTGGTTAAGAACGGTATCGTGCTCGTCGACTACATCAACCTCATGCGCGAGCGCGGCATCCCGCTCTACGAAGCCATCGCCATCAGCGGACAGAGCCGTCTGCGTCCCGTCCTTATGACCGCCTTCACCACCATCCTCGGCATGATACCCATGGCCACCTCGCGCAGCGAAGGCTCCGAGATGTGGACCACCATGGGCCTCGTCGTCATCGGCGGCCTCACCGTCTCCACCTTCGTCACCCTCCTCGTCGTCCCCGTCCTCTACGGAGCCTTCAACCGCCGTGGCGACATGGAGCGTCAGGAGAAAATCCGCAAGAAATTCGTATTCATGAACATCGATTTAAATGAATAAAAGGTTAGAGGTTAGGGGTTAGCTTTGAGAGTAGCTGCCGCCCCTAACCTCTAACCCCTAACCTCTAACCTATCAAACAATGAAATCAATCCTCATAGTCTACAACCAAGCCAACAACGAGCGTGTCGAATACCTGCTCGACACCCTCTCCATCCGTGGCTTCACCTTCTGGGAAAACGTACAAGGCCGTGGCCACATCAACGGCGACCCCCATCGCGGCACCCACACATGGCCCGAAATGAACAACGCCATCATGACCGTCGTCGACGACGACAAGGTCGAATCCATCCTCCTCGCCGTCCGCAAGCTCGACAAGCGCAACGAGGAAGTCGGCATCAGAGCTTTTGTGTGGAACGTCGAACAAATGGTCTGATAACGAGCCCTAAGGCATCAGAGCATTTGCGTGGAACATCGAACAAATGGTCTAGAAAGTTGAAAATTGAAAATTGAATGTTGAAAATTGAAAGCATGTGACGCGCCAGCCGTCCCCTCTTGAGAGGGGTGGCCGCGAGGCCGGGGTATGTATCCTATTTTCACCTTTCAATTTCCCTCCCCCTCCCTACAACTAGCTACCCCCATCCTAAAAATCACCGACAATCGTTATCTGCCACCTCCGCAAAACATAGTACTTTTGCAAATGAAAATCAGAGGTCATCAATCTTTTGTCAAATAATGCCAACTCTTTGATTTTTAGGATTAATAACAACTAATAACGCCCCGCTCCGCGGGGCGTTATTTTTAATTCTATGGCCCAACACATGCACCTATCAACCTCTTTTGATTCATCAAGCAGACGTTGTATTGTTGGTTAAGCATTAGGTACTAAAGTTTGACAAGTGTTTTTTTCGCTGTAGTTCGATATAGTACGCTGTCTTGACAAGACAATCCCTAGGAGATTAACGGCCTGAAAGACCAAAAAACAATTAGCCCAGGGCAACGCCCTGGGTATTAGCGGACATGCTATCTACGCCCTGAAAGGGCAAAAGAATCACGCTTCTGCCCCTTCAGGGCGTCAGCCGCATACACCGTCCACCCAAGGCGGTGCCTTGGGCTACAGGTGTGGTGGCCCTTCAGGCCGTTTTGACAAGCAATCTATCACAATACAAAAACGAAGGACATGTACCTAAATTTACTTGTCAAACTTTAGTTAGGTATATCGCTGTTAGCCACAGTCCGTACAACGATATTGCTCACCATGTAATATGATCTACCGCCATAAGGATATGCTCCAAACGCCCTGGATCACGCACTAGCTCTCTCATAAATCAACTTTTTATCCTTGTTAGCAGTACGTTCAGCGAAAGGCAGCAACGCACCATCTTCTGCTAAATCCACTTCACGGTGAAGTAGGTTTTCTAGGTCGATAATCATGTCAGAATACTTGAATAATCCTATTTTTGCATGTTCGTGGTCGAACTGCACGAGGAGGTCGATATCTCTGTCTTCGCGCTGGTCTCCACGGGCGTACGAGCCAAATACCCACGCCTTTAGCACCGGCTGGGTTGCAAAATAGCCACATATCTGTTTGGTCAGCTGCTCGTCCATATTATCACCCATTTCTACCTGCAAATATACGAATAATATTTGAACTGGCAGAAAAAAGTTTGATTTCATCAGTCGCGTTCTCGCCTCAGCAGACGAACATGTCCGTCAGCATCCGGCTTGCCGAAAACAGCAATAATCCTCCCGACTCTCCCCTATGCAACCACCTAGAGACTCCCACCGACAATGAAATTAGCAACGATACTTCATTGCTCGATTGCCGCTCTAGGAGCCTTGAAGAACAGGACAATCGGTAAGAATCGGTACAAATCAGTAGGGAACCGTAAGAATCGGTAGGATGCGGTAACTGGGTGCCAAAATTTTACTATGGGGGCAACGGTAGCGGTTGTCGGACAAGCGGGGTAGGTATTCCAGTGTTTTTTATTCATCTATAAATCAAGTGGATTTATCAAAACATTATTACTCTGGGCAATTTTATTACAATTTGTGCGTTACTAGAATACTTTATTATCAAAAACTGATATATGGAAAAGATTGACTTCGTCATTACATGGGTGGATGAGGCTGATGCGGCATGGCGGGAGGAGAAGAGGAAATACGAGAAAATAGAACTGAAAGATACACCTATCATAGATGACTCGACCGCAGACTGCCGTTTTCGGGACAACGGACTGCTGAGATATTGGTTCCGCAGCGTGGAGAAGTTTGCCCCATGGGTGAACCAGATACACTTTGTCACCTGCGGACAACGGCCCGCATGGCTGAACGTGGCACATCCGAAACTGCACTTGGTGGACCATAAAGACTATATGCCTCCCCAATATCTACCCACCTTCAGTTCACGGGCTATTGGGTTGAACGTACACAGAATAGAAGAGTTGTCCGAGCGGTTTGCCTTTTTTGACGACGATACACTATTGCTTCAACCAGTAGAGCCCGATTACTTCTTTAAGCATGGCCTACCCGTGATAGACACCGATTTAAGATACACAAATCTAATAGGGTACAACAATTGGAGCCGGACGGTTTTCAATGATTATTGTGTTGTAAAAACAAGCTTTAACACCAAGAAATCGATATCAAAGAATTGGAATAAATGGTTCAACATAAAGGAATTGGGCTTCCATAGGGCTGCAAAGAACCTATTGTGCTATATGGCCAACCATTCGTTGCCGGTGAGTCCTTACGGTCATTTGGCGTCACCGCAATTGAAGTCGACATTGCAGGAAATATGGGATCTGCTTCCCGAAGTATTAGACCAGACTTCAATGCACCGGTTTCGTAGCGACGACGGTGTAAATCCATGGCTGCTATGTGCATGGAATCAGGCTAAAGGACAGTTTTATCCAACTCGCAAGGAACGATTGGGCCAAAATATTACAATCACCCCAAAAAACACACCATGGATATGTAAACTCATAAGAAATGGAGCGATACCACAAATATGCATAAATGACACTAAGAAAAACACTGACTTTGACAATAGCACAAAACTCATAATCGAAGCCTTCAACTCGTTGCTGCCAAATAAATCCACGTTTGAATTAGATTGTTGAAGAAATGAAACAAGTGATGAAAAAGATACTGATTTGCTGCCTGTTGGCAGTGTTTGCGACGACCAGCGTCGTGGCACAGGAGGATGAGAACAACCTCACCGCCACACAGCTGAGGGAAAAAGGCCTCAATGCCGAGAAGATTGGCCTGCCCGAACTGGCGGAACGCTACTACCGCCGCGCCCTAGAGACCGCCGAGGGGGACCCCACGGGAGAGACGCAACGGCTGCTGGGCATACTGATGGAGCAGAAGGAATACTACGACGAGGCCATCATGCTGCTGAACCAGTCGGGCACGTCGGAGGCACTGGCACATCAGGCTTTCTGCCTCATACAATTGCACGACCTGGACAGCGCAAGCCACTGCGCCCAACGTGCCATAGAGCTGGACACCGCTTCGGCACTGGCCAAGACGATGATGGCATACGTGGAGACGGAGCGCGACCAGCATATCAACGCCATCGCATGGGCCAACCGCGCCCTGCGGAGCAATCCCAAGTTTGCCCGCGGAGAGAATGTGATGGGTTACATCCAGTTCCGCAAGGGCAACCACACCGAGGCGATGCGGCATTTCAAGAAGGCGATACAGCTGGACAGCACGCTGGCCGATGCTTACTTCAACCTAGGCACACTGTATTGCATGCGCAACAGCCAGGAGATGGCCATCAAGCTGCTGAAACAGGGTCTGCGTCGCAATCCGCGCAACATACGGCTCTACACCGCCTTGGCCTACGCCTACCGCATGAGGAAGGACAACACGAAAGCCTTGGCCTGCTACAAGCAGATATTGGAATACGACAGCCTGCATACACCCACGTTGAACCGCATCGGCACACTCTACTGCAGCGAAGGACATTACGACCAGGCGATAGCCTATCACAAGCGCGCCCTCAACATCCGCCCCAACGACGCGACGGCATACAAGTATATGGGCAAGGCGTATATAGACTGGGGCAAGTACGACAAGGCGATACAGAGTTTCATCCGCTCGACTGACATATGCAAGACCGACCCCGAGACCTATATGTACCTTGCCGAGCTGTACGGCAAGCAGAAAAAAGGCGAGAGAAAGGAGCAGACAGCCTACAAAAAGGCGGCAAGATTGGGCAACAAAGACGCGCAGGCGTGGCTGGTGAAGCGGGGAGTGTCGTGGTGAATTAAGCATTAAAATTTAATAATTAAAATGGGCTATAAGGCTAATAATATGCACATACCAGCCCCCACGAGTCCTCTTAAATTATAATTTTTAATTTTTAATTTTCTTATATGTCAGAAAAAATGCGTTACTTTGCAAAATCTTTCACGCGTACAATATATAATATATAATAAGGAAATAGAGAAACATAATATATGAAAAACCTAGTGATAGTAGAGTCGCCCTCCAAGGCAAAAAAGATTGAGGAGTTCTTGGGGGAAGGCTATGTGGTCAAGTCGAGCCAAGGCCATATCCGCGACTTGGCAAAAAAAGAAATGAGCATCGACATCGAGAACCAGTACGAGCCCGAGTACCAGATTACCGAAGAGAAGCACAAGCTGGTGGCGGAGCTGAAGAAGGCTGTGAAGGATGCCGACGTGGTGTGGCTGGCATCTGATGAGGACCGCGAGGGAGAGGCCATTGCCTGGCACCTGCAGGAGACGCTGAAGCTCAATCCTGAAAAGACCAAGCGCATTGTGTTTAACGAAATTACAAAGAACGCCATTCTTCACGCCATCGAGAACCCGCGCGGCATCGACATGAATCTGGTGGACGCACAGCAGGCCCGGCGTGTGCTGGACCGTCTGGTAGGCTACGAAATCAGCCCCATACTGTGGGCTAAAATCAAGCCTGCGCTGAGTGCCGGACGTGTGCAGAGTGTGGCGGTGAGACTAATAGTGGAGCGCGAGGAGGAGATAAAGAACTTCGTAAGCCAAAACTACTTCCGTGTCACGGCACAGTTCCACCCCGCCAGCGGACGCACACAGGTGGTGGCCGAGTTGAGCCGCCGGTTCGACTCTGAGCAGGAGGCGGAAGAGTTTGTGAAGAGCCTGATAGGCTGTTCATACAAGGTGCAGACCATCGACACACGGCCTGCCAAGCGTTCTCCCGCACCACCATTCACCACCTCCACCCTGCAGCAGGAGGCAAGCCGCAAGCTGGGCTACAGCGTGGCCCGCACCATGCAGATAGCGCAGCAGCTGTATGAGAACGGATTCATCACCTACATGCGTACCGACAGCGTGAACCTGAGCGACTTGGCCTTGAACATGGCGAAGACCGAAATCACTAAGCTGTATGGTGAGAACTACGTGAAGACCCGCCGCTACCAGACCAAGACAAAAGGGGCTCAGGAGGCACACGAGGCTATCCGCCCGACCTATATGGAGGACGTGACCATCAATGCAGATACCGCCCAGCGTCGCCTGTATGAGCTGATTTGGAAACGTGCCATTGCCTCGCAGATGGCCGATGCCGAGATGGAGAAGACCACCGTGGAAATCAGCATCAGCGGACATGAAGACCACTTTGTCTGCCAGGGCGAACAGGTGCGTTTCGACGGCTTCTTGAAAGTATACATGGAGTCGACCGACGACGAACCCGACGACGGCGACAACAGCGGACGCACGCTGCCCAAGGTGGTGGAGGGTATGCTGCTGAACCTCGACGTTGCCGAGGCAACAGAGCACCACACCCAACATCCGCCCCGCTACACGGAAGCAAGCCTTATCAATAAGTTGGAAGAGCTGGGTATCGGCCGCCCGTCGACCTACGCGCCCACCATCAGCACCATTCTGAAACGCGAATATGTCATCAAGGAAGACCGCGAGCCCAAGGAGGTGGAGTGCACAGCCATCGTGCTCAAAGACGACAACATACACACCGAAAAGCGAATCAAGAAAACTGGTTCGGAGAAGGGCAAGCTGTTCCCCACCGACATCGGAAGTGTGGTCAACGCCTTCCTGATGGAACATTTCTCCGACATAGTGGACTACAACTTCACCGCCATGGTGGAGAAGGACTTTGACGACATTGCCACCGGCAAGAAACAGTGGCGCAAGGTGGTGGACAAATTCTACGTCCCCTTCCACAAGAACATCCGCCTCACCCAGCAGACGAGCCACCGCACCAGCGGCAGCCGACTGATAGGCGTGGACCCCAAGAGCGGACGCAACGTGTATGCCAAGATAGGCCGCTACGGCACGCTGGTGCAGCTGGGCGACACCTCTAACGACGAGAAGCCCAAGTTCGCCAGCATGAAGAAAGGCCAGAGCATTGAAACTATCACGCTCGAAGATGCCCTCGCCCTATTCGAACTGCCCAGAACGGTGGGCGAGTTTGAGGGTCACGACGTGATTGTCAGCATCGGCAAGTTTGGCCCCTACGTGCGGTTGGACAATAAGTTCTATTCCCTTTCCAAAAACGACGACCCCTACGAGGTGGACCTCGACCGCTGCATTGAGATTATCAAGAACAAGCGTATCGCCGAGGCTGAAAAAGAACGTCTGCGCGCCCTGTATCCCCACGTCATTGGCGAGCATGAGGGCGAGACGGTGGGCACGAACATCGGACGCTACGGTCCCTATCTGATCTACCGCAACGAGAACTACCGCATACCCAAGAATCTCGACCCGCTGAAACTAACTGTCGAAGAGGCTATCGCGATAATCGAAGCGGCAGGAGAGAAAAAGCCCCGTGGCAGAAAGAAGAAGACTGAGAGTTGAAACTGAGCATAGTCATAGTCAACTACAACGTTAAGTACTTCCTCGAGCAGTGCTTGGAGTCGGTGTTTGGTTCCAATCTCCTGATCGCGGAAGACGGTTGTTGTGCAGAAGGGAGCACCTCGCCCGAAAGCATCGAGCTGGAGGTGTATGTGGTGGACAACGCATCGGTGGATGGGTCGGTGGAGATGATGAGGGAGAAATACCCTCAGGTTCACCTGATTGCCAACCACGACAACGTGGGTTTTGCCAAAGCCAACAACCAAGCTTTGCGCCAATGCTCGGGCGACTTGATTCTGCTGCTCAACCCCGACACCGTAGTGGAGCACGACACGCTGCGCAAATGCGTGGAATTCTTTGCCACCCACCCCGACTGTGGCGGGCTGGGTGTGAAGATGATTAATGGCGAGGGGACGTACCTGAAGGAGAGCAAGCGTGGATTTCCCACTCCTGAGGCTGCCTTCTTCAAAATCAGCGGACTGATACGCCTATTCCCACACAACCGCCGCATAGCAGCATACTACATGGGACACCTCGACGACGAGGCATCCAATCCTATCGACATCCTGCCCGGCGCATTCCTAATGATTAGCCGCGCGGCACTGGACAAGGTGGGACTCTTGGACGAGTCGTATTTCATGTACGGCGAGGACATCGACTTCTCGTGGCGTATCAAAATGGCCGGCTACGAGAACTACTACTATCCCACCGCCCGTATCATTCACTACAAGGGCGAAAGCACCAAACATGGCAGCATGAACTATGTTTACACGTTCTACAATGCCATGTCGATATTTGTGCAGCACTATTTTACCGACAGCAAGGCCCGTTGGTTCAACCTGCTGCTACACATAGCCATCTGGGTACGAGCCGGATTGGCCTGGCTGAAACGGGTGGCACAAGCAGTGGCACTGCCTTTGGCGGATTTGGGCGTTGCCTTTGGCGGATTTGTCGCCATCAAGCATATATGGGCGACCCACTGGGCTGCCAATGCCGCATACTACCCTCCACAATACACCTGGGTAGTGATTCCTATTTATATCCTTGTGCTGATGCTATGCAGCTGGCTGTATGGAGGATATGAAAAGCCTGTCAAATTAGGCCGCATCATCAAGGGAATGGCTATCGGCTGCGGATTGCTGCTGGTGTTCTACTCGCTCCTCGACGAGAGCCAACGCTACTCGAGAGTGCTGCTACTATTGGGCTGCGCATGGACACTGGTGGCCACGTTGGGCATCCGCGGGCTGCTCAGCCTGCTACGCATTCCAGGATTCAACCTGAGACCGCTACGGTCACGTACTTGCGTCATCGTCGGCAGCAAAGAAGAGATACAGCGTGTGAGCCAACTGTATCAAACGATAGGCAACACACGCATTGAAACATTCGCTGATAGCAACCCCGATGTCGTCAGGCTGAACGACACCATCCGATACTACAATGCCGACGAGGTGATATTCTGTAGCAAAGATATCCCCATCCAGGAGATTATCAACCTTATGACCCGTCTGGGCAGCGTGCCGGGCAAGCACCGACAGGTGGAATACAAGATAGCTCCCACGGACAGCGACTTCATCATTGGCAGCAACAGCATTCACCGCACCGAAGACCTCTACACCGAAGAGCTGCGTACCATTGCCGACCCGCTCAACCGACGCAACAAACGTCTCTTCGACATGTCCAGTGCCCTAATACTGATTGTCCTCTCTCCCATCCTGCTGCCATTCCAGCGACACAAGCGACACTACTATGCCCACTGTTGGCAGGTGCTCACAGGAAAAAAGAGCTGGGTGGGAACGGCACATGCCAACACCCACAGCGGTATCTTCGCTCCCGAAGACGCGCTGCCCCAGCGTAGTGCCTCGCTCAGTCCCGAGCTGAAACAGCGTCTGCAACTTCGCTACCTACGCAATTACAAACTCTCCACCGACCTCCAAATCCTATACAAAAACATCTTTTCCATATAGCCTCAGCCATGAAACAAACACTGACGATACTGCTCCTCCTGCTTGCGTCGATAACGATGCAGGCACAACGCTTCCACGGCTATGGCTTTGCCGGTGCCATCACCTCCCAGGTGGAGGGCGACGAATTGAAAGGTTTCGACCATTGGGGACTAATTGGCGGTGTGGGTGCCATGGCCGACCTCGACAACAACGACACTTGGAGTCTGGCAATAGAGACCGGCTATTCGTGCCGCGGGATATACAACAACAGACACAGCAACGAGAACTTCTACAATATCCGGCTCAACCTCCATTATGCCGACATTCCCATCACCTTCTTCTACCACGACCACTACGGAGGACTGCGTATCGGGGTAGGACTGGTTTACAGCCGTTTGGTGAGCCAGCCACATGACACCATTGTTTTCAATCCCAACTATTTCGTACCCGACACTACCGACATGTCATTTCTCAAGAATGACTTGGCTGCGGCAGCGGAGTTTCGGTTCAACATCTGGAAAGGGCTACAATTCAGTGCCCGCTACCAATACTCCATCATCCCCATCAAGCGCGACTGGCACTACCAATTTGCCGGCAACACTTTTTCAAACAACTTCTACGGCTCTTCCGTCACAATCCGACTACTCTGGCAGTTTGGCGAGGACAACCGCTACACCCATTCAAAACCTAACAAGAAAAGACGGAGATGATGAAGAAAGCGGTTTTTCCCGGTTCGTTCGACCCCTTCACCAGCGGACACGAGGCCATTGTCCGTCGTGCGCTAGCACTATTCGACAAAGTGTATATCGCCATCGGAGTCAATACCGACAAAAAATATATGTTTACACCCGAGGAGCGGCTTCGGCGCGTGCGAGACTTCTTTCCCGACGAGACCCGCATCGAAGTGCTGACCTATTCCTACATGACGGTAGACCTCTGCCGTCGTGTGGGGGCACAATTCATCCTGCGTGGCATTCGCAACGCAAAAGACTTTGCCTACGAACAGACTGTGGCGGCTGTCAACCACTCTCTCGACCCCACCATCGAAACTGTCATCCTACTCTCCGACACCGAACACCAAGACATCAGTTCAACTTTGGAACGAGAACGTCTCGCCCACCAAACCGACCCGAACCATCAACAATAGCAGCACCATACTAGACACCAATGTCTCATACCTCAAGGGCGTGGGACCCAGCAAGGCAGACATTCTCGCCAAGGAGTTCGACATACACACCTATGGCGACCTGCTGAACTATTTCCCTTTTCGGATAGTGGACCGGTCGCATATCAGCACCATCGACAACTTCAACGCCGACGAGCCATACCTTGTGTTCCGCGGACGTATCAACGACCTGCACACCGTCACATCGGGCCGATCCACACGCATGGAAGCCACCTTTACCGACGGCACTGGCATGATGACACTAGTATGGTTTCAAGGGCTCAAATGGATTAAAGAGAGCCTCAAGCCCGGCACCATATACAATGTGATGGGCAAGCCTACCCCGTATGGTTCCGTCTTACAAATAGCCCACCCCGACCTCGAAGCCTCATCGCTCTACGACGAGCGTCCCACCCATGCCTTCCTGCCCATCTACCGCACCACCGAGAAGGCAAAGAATCGTGGGCTCGGCACCAAGGCTATCGCACGCATCACCAGCACCTTGATACAGCACATTCCCCAACATCTGTCCGAAACGCTGCCTTCCACCTTATTGAACAAATACCATCTGATGGAACGTGGCAGCGCACTGCGCAAAATCCATTATCCCGACACCCTACAAGAATGGCAGCAGGCCTTGCTGCGTGAGAAGTTCGAGGAGCTATTCTACCACCAGCTCGACTACCAATACAGCCGAATCAGTCGGCGGCAACACTCTGTAGGCCGTGTATTTGGTGTTGTAGGCAGCCATTTCAACAATTTTTACAACAATCATCTACCCTTCCCCCTCACGGGAGCGCAGAAGCGCGTCATCAAGGAGATACGTGCCGACATGCGCAACGGACGCCAGATGAACCGCCTGCTGCAAGGCGATGTGGGCAGTGGTAAGACCCTCGTGGCACTGCTCACTATCCTCATAGCCCTCGATAACGACTGCCAGACCTGCCTCATGGCACCCACCGAGATATTGGCCACACAGCATTTTGCCAACTTCCAAAAGTATCTCGCTAATCAAGACATAACCGTCGAACTGCTGGTTGGCTCGCTCCGTACCAGCCAGAAGAAAAAGATAAAGCAACGACTTGCTAATGGCGAGATTGACATCCTCATCGGCACCCACGCACTCATCGAACCCGACGTGCAATTCCAACGCCTAGGCTATGTGGTCATTGACGAGCAGCACCGTTTCGGCGTGGAGCAACGTTCCAAACTATGGGGCAAAAGCAACATCCCACCACACATCCTTGTCATGACCGCCACCCCCATACCCCGCACGCTTGCCATGACCCTTTATGCCGACCTCGACTGCTCCGTCATCGACGAGCTGCCCCCCGGCCGCCAACCCATCATCACAAGACACGGTACCGATGCCAACCGCGCACAGCTCTTCCACTTCATGCGACAGGAAATAGCCAAGGGGCGTCAGGTATACGTGGTCTACCCACTCATAAATGAAAGCGAGAGCCTAGACCTCAAAGACCTGATGGACGGCTACGAAAGCATCTCTCGCAGTTTTCCTCAACCTCAGTACCAACTCAGCATAGTTCACGGACAGATGCCCGCTGATGCCAAATCCTACGAGATGGACCGCTTCAAACGTGGCGAGACGAACATCATGGTCTCCACCACCGTCATCGAAGTAGGAGTGGATGTACCCAATGCCACCATCATGGTCATAGAAAACGCCGAACGCTTCGGACTCAGCCAACTGCACCAGCTGCGCGGCCGCGTAGGTCGTGGCGGTGGACAGGCCTATTGCATCCTGATGACAAAGACCGACCTCAACCACACCAGCCAACAACGCATTCAGACTATGTGCAGCACCACCGACGGCTTTGCCATTGCCGAAGCCGACCTGCGTCTACGTGGGCCCGGCGACCTGCAGGGATTGCAACAAAGCGGTATGCTCGACCTCAAACTTGCCGACCTCGTCGACGACGAGCCGCTAGTCTGCGCCACCCGCGACGAGGTTCACGACCTACTTGATGTCGACCCCGATTTGCAACGTCCTGAGAACAGCGTCCTCCGTCAATATATCCTCAAAAGCAACAACCATCCCCATTGGGAAAAAATCAGTTAAACTTTTTTTTGCGTGGTCGACGCAACAGCACTCTAACAATCAAACACTATTCCAAAATGCAACTCAAAGCCCTCCCAACAGCCTCCCTATCCTCCGGCGAACTGAAACTATACGCCTACCCCGACAACATGCCCGACACACCGGTGGGATGTGTCGAACTCTACAACTACGACCCCGTCAACCGCCGGGCAGCCGTGGGACTCGTCGTCTCCAACGAATACCGCCGCCAAGGCTTTGGCACCGCTATGATACAGGCTCTCACCCAATTCTGCATCAACAACACCTCGCTCCACCAAATCTACGCCGACATCGCCGCCACCAATACCCCCAGCCTCCATATCTTCCAACGTGCAGGCTATCAACATTGCGCTACCCTTCGCGACTGGGTAGTCCGCTCAAACCACTATATCGACACCTACCGTTATCAATTAATACTAAACTAAGCCATGAAACGCCTCTACATCATCATTCTCGCCATCTGCCTACTCGGCGGCATTGCCGTCGGCATTGGCTATAGTTTTGCAAACCAACGTGTCGCCGTCTCCGACACCACCCGCATCTATATCCCTGACAATGCTGACTACCAAGCCCTTTGCGACACCCTCGACACTCACCACTGCCTTTCTTCTCACACCACATTCAACACTCTGGCTCGCCTCCGCAGCCTCACCAAACATGTGAAGGCGGGCAGCTACCTCGTCACTCCCAACATGCGTACCATCAGTCTGGTACAAAAGCTCTATTCAGGCAGTCAAGACCCCGTCCGTATCACTATCAACAAACATCGCACCTTGGATGCCTTGTGCAAATTCCTCGGTTCTAAACTGCAATTCGATGCCGACAGCCTACTCAACCTACTCACCGACACAGCCTTCTGTTCCCAATACGGCCTCACTCCAACAACTATCATTGCCACGTTCCCTCAGAACACCTACGAATTCTATTGGACCATTTCTCCCACCAAACTGGTGCAACGCATGCATTCCGAATACGAGCAATTTTGGAGCCAGCGCGACAACCGCCTATCCGACCTCAACCTCACCCGGGAACAGGTGATGACCATCGCCTCCATCGTCGAAGAGGAAACCAACTGCAACGAGGAAAAGCCCGACATTGCCTCCGTCTACCTCAACCGTTACCGCATCGGCATGGTACTTCAGGCAGACCCCACTGTCAAATATGCCGTAGGAGATTTCAGCATTCGACGTATCAAAGGCGACATGCTCAAGACCGACAGCCCATACAATACCTACCTCAATGCTGGGCTCCCTCCCGGCCCTATATGCATCCCATCGGCCGCTTCAATCGATGCCGTGCTTAAAAACAAGAAGACAAACTATCTATATTTCTGTGCCAAAGAGGATTTCAGCGGCAGGCACAACTTTGCCGCCACCTCTGCCGAGCACATTGCCAACGCCAGAAAATTTCACAAAGCACTGAACGAAAGAAACATCCACTAATTCATCCGTATCTTATCTTTCATCAAGGTCGATTTTATCTATCTACACAAGTCTTTAGGCAAATTTGCAAACAGCATTCCCCCCACTCACACAAAGATAATACTCACACAATCAGCAACAACAGTATTCTATACATTTTTTTTCTTGTCAATTCCAAAAAAATTAGTACTTTTGCAATTGGGTAAGTCTTATACGACCAGCTCCCATTGAATCCCCCAGGGTAGGAATACAGCAAGGGTGTTTGGTTGTAGCGGTGCGATATAAACAGCTTACCCTTT
>JAEEIS010000248.1 GCA_016281475.1 Bacteroidales bacterium | reverse complement strand
TCCCGTTGAAGTCAAGGCAGAAGAAAACGTCCGTTCCAAGTCGTTACGCACCTTTGTCGAAAAGTACTCCAATCTCAAAGGTCTGAGATTCTCAATGAAGCCGTATGTAGACCAAGGGTGGATGGAGAATGTGCCGCTGTACGTCTGCGGGGAGGTGTTTCGCTCTTGAATAAAAGGAAGTCCCCGCCGTGGTGGCGGGGACTCTTTTTGTCAGAGTTACAGGCGATAGGGCTGCCTGTAACGGGGTATGACAATCTAACTTTGCCTAACAGTTATTGAACGTCTCTGACCAAGCGGACGGCTTCGCCCCAGTGTCTAGAATTGCCAGTGTTGGTAATTCCTACATAATCGCCTGCGACACAGAGTACATACGAACCTAGTTCTCCCCAATCATTAAGATCGCTAGCAGCAGTCGTCGTCCAATATCTTCCATCTCCATATTGCCACCTTACTAATAAAATTACAGCACCTGCGGCTTCCATCTGAGCCCATTGTTCAATGCTATAACTGTTTAAACTAAACTCACCTTCAAGTCCTAGTCCTTCGTTAAAAATAAGACCTTCGGGAAGGTTAAATCTATCAGGCAGGATTACCAGTCCACTAAGATCCCATCCTCCAGCTTCAGCAACACCCCATTTCACCGAATGTCCTGGTCGTTGGTTGAGCAGATAGTCCCATTCTTCTGCCGACAATGTGCGCCACAGCCCAGGTTGGTTACCACCATTGAAAATGGCGTTGTACACGCCCCAGTCGGCATACGCATAAGGTCCTATCAGACTGTTACTAACATCTCCTCCAGGTATATAGCTATAAGAATCAGCGTCAGCATGTGCTTGATAGGGCATATACTTGGCCGCGCCACTGTTCCAGCCGCTCGTTCCCCAAGCAAACACACCTATCCACCTCGAAGAATAGACATCGCCTTCATTATTATTCCACCCGTCACCAAACATCCACGTGCCTTCGGCTGTGCCGCCCGTTGCTACTGCATGAGTGCCAAAACCAGTGTACATGAGATTGCCCTGTGAGAAACGCACCTTCCGAGTCGGACTTACTGAGAACTCCCCGCTCAGCAATCCCGCATTGGGTTCGAATTGTAAATTGTCGTTGTTCAGCGTAATGGTGAAGATACCATTACGCACGATGGTGAAGCTATGTCCCTCGGTGATTGTCTTTGTACATACGCTGCCGTCGCTGGCATAGATTCTGATGGTGAAGCCCTCGCCGTAGGTTGCGGGAGGCAGGGCAATGTAGAAATCCTTTGCCTGAATAGAGATGCTTTGCGGTGTAGCGATGGAGAGCAATAGCTGGTTGCTACCATTGGTGTAATGGCTCAATATGGGATTGCCACTGTTGTAGTCGATGCGGTACGAGCCCCAAAGGTTTTGATTGGCAACTACCTCAATACCCGTGATGCTCTTGCCGCTGGCTTGGAGCCGCAGCCGGAGAATTCCACACAGATTCTTGAACACCAGTTCGCTGGTACTGGACTTTGCCATCATTGGGAATGTTTCCAGCTGTCCGTCATGGCTGGTCTGTACAGGAGGTAGGAACACTATTGCCTGCCGTTGTGCCCAACTGGCGGGATAGATGGCGGTGTAGTTGGGGTCGCCGGGGTCTTCGCCGTCGGTAAAGGTGAACGTGGTGACATACGTCCCCGTGTTGTGGGTGGTGTAGATACCCATCCCGTCAGTACCCCAGACAGCAATCTGGTCGCCGTCGGTCCAGCGCAGCACGTTGCCATCCTGCATCACCTTTCCGTTCTCGTCGTTGCAGTTCTCCATCGTGGCGGTGAACTCCGTGATGGTTATTTTGTCCTTCTGGCACGACACAGTCGCAACCGAGACAATCGTGGCCAAAACCACTCCCAAAAGTGTAATCTTCTTCATAGGGCTTGCTGTTAGATTAAGTGAATAATGCATTGTCTGCAGAGCCAGTCTCAGTAACTGCCTCACCTGTTCCTTCTCCAATGATGGGGCTGGTGCCACTCGGTTGGAACCCCTTTTCGACACGGGCCTCAATCAGTTCTACCATAGGAGTGTCGTACTCCCGTTTGCGGTTCAAATTCTCTTTCATTGTTTTGTTAGAGTTTTTGTTGCTGGCGGATACCTGCACCAGAAAAAGTTTGTTAATCAAGGGGCATATAAAAAAGAAGCGCGGGTATCTAAACTCATCGTTTATCCCGCGTACGAGGCTCTCGCATGCCTTCCAACCGAGGATAAACAATGCCGAGCCCACGCTGTGACAATATACAAGAAATGTATATATCACACCAATAGGCGCCGACTTTGTCTTATCGTGCGGTTGGATTTGAATTTGCGAGATTCGTACGCCGCAGATAAAACGCCGTTTCAGCGTCTTTTTGTTATGTCCTGTCGCCCACCCGCTTACCCGCCAAAGGGTTCGGGTGATTGACGATGCAAAGATACATAAAAAAAATTGAAAATTGAAAATTGAAAATTGAAATTCTATTTTTTTTTGTATTTTTGCAGGCGAAAAAAGACACACCAATAATACGTATAACACCTATAAACCAATGGATAACAACATAAAAATAAAGATTGACGAGATAGTTGCTGAGATTTCGAAAATCAACGACCTGCACCAGCGCATCGACATATTGAACTATATGGAGCAGCAGTCGTCCTATATGCTGTGGCTGCTGGAAGACGAGCTGCATATCGACAACGACTCACAGAATGTGTAATATGAACGTGTTAATGTGTAAACGTGTTAATTCGTGAATCTTTGAATATGCGACGGCTGTTATACATACCTCTGTTGTTGCTGCTGGCTGGCTGCACGGGAGGCTATTCTTTCACGGGTGCCTCTATACCGGCGGAGGCGAAGACGATTTCCATCAAGCAGTTTCCCAACTATGCCTCCACGGTGAATCCACAGTTGAGCCAGAACCTGTACGACGAACTGCAGAAGATGTTCTCGTCGCAGACAAGTCTCAACGTCATATCTGACGACGGCGACCTACAAATCACTGGCGAAATAACCGACTACAGCACCCGCGCCTCATCCATCGGCAGCGACGACAACGTGGCTACCAACCGTTTCACTATCACCATCAAGGTGAGTTTCACCAACCGTTTCGACCCCAAGACCGACTTCGAGCAGAGTTTTTCGCGTTTCAAGGACTATAGTGCCGAGCGCGACTTCTCGTCGGTGGAGCAGGGACTGGTGAGCGAGATTGTGACCGAGCTATGCGAGGATATCTTCAACAAATCCGTCGTCAACTGGTAACCCACGCCGACCGTTGGATTGGCTGGCTGCTGGCAGTGGCTGGCACCACAGTCTATCTGCTCACCTTGGAACCCACAACCAGTTTCTGGGACTGTGGCGAATTTATCGCGGTATCATACTATCTACAGGTCGGCCACCCCCCCGGAGCCCCCTTCTACCAACTGCTGGCACACCTGTTCACACTCTTGTCCGGAGGCAATGCGGCCATGGTGGCATGTTGGAGCAACGCCCTCTCCGCCGTCAGCGGGGGACTCACCGTCATGTTCCTCTATTGGACCTTACGCCTGCTTCAAGAAAAGGGAGTTCAAGAGGGAGTTAGAATGGACGATAGTAAAGGCGCGGACACTCCCAATTCTCAATTCTCAATTCTCAATTCTCAATTAAACAAGATTCTCGCTGCCGTGGTGGGCAGCCTCTGCTACCTCTTCTGCGACACAGCCTGGTTTTCCGCCGTCGAGAGCGAGGTGTACAGCCTTGCCATGCTCATCGCCTCCGTCATCCTCTGGGCAATGCTGCGCTGGTATCGCCAGCCCGACCACACTCAGGCGCAGCGGTGGCTCATGCTCATCGCCCTGCTGCTCGGGCTGGGCGTATGCACACACCTGCTCACCCTGCTCACCCTGCCCGCACTGCTGCTACTCTTCATTTTTAAAAGCAAGAAGTATGGACTAAAGCTGCGAAGCCACACCTTAGTTCTTAGTTTTCACCTCCTGATTTTCTTCCTCGTCGGACTCACCCCCTATCTCCTCATCCCCATCCGCGCCGCTGCCGACACCCCCATCAACGAGGGACACCCCTCTACAGCGGCCGACTTCAAAAGTTATCTTACGCGCGACCAATATGAGAAGGCTCCGCTCTACCCCCGCATGTGGCGGCACCGCGCGCACGATGCCGAATACGCCGCCAGCTGGTGTGGCGGCGACACCACGTTGGTGGGCAATATGCGCTACTACTTCTCCTATCAGCTCAGTTATATGTACCTGCGCTACCTGATGTGGAACTTCTCGGGCCGCTACAACGACCGCCAAGGTTACGGCTCGCCACAGAACGGACAGTTCCTCACCGGCATCCCCCCCGTCGACCGCCTGCTTGTGGGCACCTCGGCAAAACTGCCCCCCAGCCTGCCCACACGCGGACACAATGTCTACTACCTGCTGCCCCTACTGCTGGGAATAATAGGATTGGTGGCATTGACCCGTCGCAAAAAAGCCTTCTGGACAGTCCTCACCCTCTTCCTCATGGGCGGCATTGTGCTCAACCTCTACCTCAACCACCCCTGCTACGAACCCCGCGAGCGCGACTACGCCTATATCCTCAGCTTCTACGCCTTCTGCATCTTCATCGCTTTCGGGGTTGAAAAAATCGAGGAGCTTCTGGTATGCCCAAGAAAGCGGCAGCCAATTCTCAATTCTCAATTCTCAATTCTCATTTTCTTACTCCTCGCCATCCCCTTCCTCATGGCATGGCAAAACTGGGACGACCACGACCGTAGCCATCGCCACATTGCCCGCGACACAGCCGCCAACATACTCAACTCGTGCGACCGCGACCGACGCGGCACAGTGCTCTTCACCTACGGCGACAACGACACCTTCCCCCTTTGGTACATCCAGACAGTCGAAAAAGAACGCACCGACATCCTCGTCGAAAACATCAACCTCATGGGTGCCCAAAACTTTGTCAGCCTCCTGAGCGAGAGCATCGACCTCGGACGTCCCGTCTACTTCACCCACTACGCCTACGACCACTACCGCCACCTATTCCCCGACCGCCTGCAGCTGGAAGGCAACGCCTACCGCCTCACGGACGAACCATGCGACAGTGTGGCACTCGATCCCTTCTACCGCCACGCCATGCAGTCACTGCGCTGGCATCCGTTAGACGGCGTATACATCGACGAGGTAGGCTGCAAATTCCTCGAACAATACTGGCGCGACATACTGCTACTCGCCGAGGGGCTCTGCGCCCACGACATGGCAGACCGCGCCGACAGCCTGCTCGACAAGACCCTCACCGAGATACCCCTCACAGCCCTGCAAGATCCCACGCTGGTCATGTCTGTCGTCCAAGCCCTCGACCATGCGGGCAACCGACAGCAGGCACAGGAAGCCGAGACATACCTGCGCCACATACTCCAGGAGCAACTCCGCTACTACCACACCCTGCCGCCCCACCTCCAAGCCGTCATGCCCTACACCGTGGGCCTCCGCGAGAATTTGGCAAACCTAATTGGTTTAAGGTTTTAGCGTCCTCCACACCCTACTAACTCTCAGTTATCCACCCTCCATCAAGGATTCATCATCGATACTTCTTCGCTATAGCAGCGACAAACAGCCCTCCTTTTAGCAGCCCAAAATCCCGGTTTGTCGGGAGTAAGGAGGGGGGAAACAGGGTCGCAGTGGATGCTCAGTAGAGATGATACGCACGACACCACACAAGACGGAAACGACAAATAGCGCCAACCCGAACACAAAAGAAACACCAAACATTAACATGTCAAGAAAAAGTTGTATCTTTGCAGTTTGATTAAATAGGTCCGTAATGTCCAATCAGTACAGCAATCGCAGTGGAATAGTGAAGGTTATCTTTCTCGCCATCGGAGTGCTCTTTGTGCTCCGACTGTCGATGCTGCAGCTGTTTGACAAAGAATATAAGGAAAAGGCGAAAAACCAGTCGCTACGCAACGTCACCCAGTACCCCGCACGCGGACTGATGTACGACCGCAACGGCGAGCTGCTCGTATACAACGAGGCCGTCTACGACCTCATGGTCATACCCCGCATGGTGAAGGACCTCGACACCGCCTATTTCTGCCGCGCGGTGGGCATCACGCGCGAGTCGTTCGACGAGCGGATGGAAAAAGCCTACAAGTACTCCCCCTACTCGGCATCGATATTCATGAAACAGATATCGAAAGAAGACTTCGGACGGTGGGAAAACCTGCTCTACAAGTTCAAAGGCTTCTACGTGTCCAAGCGCACGCTGCGCCTCTACGGCAAACCCATCGCCGCCCATGTGCTGGGATACGTGGGCGAGGTGAACGAGAAGGACCTCGAGTCGGACCCCTACTACAAGCGTGGCGACTATATCGGCAAGAGCGGGCTGGAGAAAAGCTACGAGCAAGAGCTGCGCGGCCTCAAGGGCAAGAAGATTATGCACGTCGACGTGCACAACCGCGAGATAGGCCCCTACATGCACGGACAGATGGACACCATGCCGCTCGAAGGCATGAACCTCTACACCACCATCGACGCCAACCTTCAGGAATACGCAGAACAGGTGATGGCCAACAAGCGCGGCTGCATCGTCGCCATCGAGCCCTCCACGGGCGAGGTGCTCACCCTCCTCTCCGCCCCCTGCTATGACCCCAACCTGCTTGTGGGCCGCATCCGCGGCGAGAACTTCAAACGCCTCAACGACGACATCGCCAAACCCCTATTCAACCGTGCCCTGCAGGCGCAATACCCGCCCGGCTCCATCTTCAAGGTGGCGCAGGCTATGATAGCCCTGCACCTGGGCGTGATAACCCCCACCACGGGCTTCGTGTGCGACAAGATAATCGGCTGCCACGGCCATCCCAGCGCGCGCAGTGTGCAGGAAGCCATCAAAATGTCGTGCAATCCCTATTTCTACTACACCTACCGACGCGTCATACAGCAAGGCAAATACAAAAACGCCGCCAAAGACAGCCAGTACGGCCTCACCGTGTGGCACGACTACATGATGCGATTCGGTTTCGGGCAGCGGCTGGCCATAGACCTGCCCGACGTCAAAGGTGGCAACATTCCCGACACCTCGTTCTACAACAAGTGGTACGGCAAAAACCGCTGGTCGTTCATCACCATCTATTCCAATAGCATCGGGCAGGGCGAGGTGGAAGTGGTGCCGCTGCAGATGGCCAACCTCGCCTGCATCGTGGCCAACCGGGGCTATTACTACACGCCCCACTTGGTGCGGTACTACGGTCCCGACTCTACGAAAAACCCCGACTTCTACGAAAAGCACGAAACGGGTATAGAACGACAGTATTTCGACATTGCTGCGCGAGGGATGTACGACGTGGTGCACGGAGCCGGCGGCACCGCCCATAAGGCCGACGTGCCGGGACTCGACGTGTGCGGCAAGACCGGCACCGCCGAGAACTACGGCAACGACCACTCCGTGTTTATTGCCTTCGCCCCACGCGACAACCCGAAGATAGCGGTGGCCGTCTATGTCGAAAACGCGCAAGGCGGCGGCGGCACATGGGCCGCCCCCATCGCCAGCCTGATAATAGAGAAATATATCAACGGCGAGGTGAAACGCAAAGAGTTCGAGAAGTACTACATGGAAGTGAACCCCTGCCAGAAACTCCCCCTCACCCACCGCGTGAAGAAGCCAAGAAAAAAAAGATGATAAAGAACACATGATTTACTCTAAACACTAATATTGTGGCAACGATAGCAACTACTGAGAAGAAACGTTTCGACTGGCTGGCCATAGGGCTGTATATCGGGCTGGTGGTATTTGGATGGGTGAACATCTATGCCGCCTGCTACAACGAGATGCACGCCTCCATCTTCGACTTTGCCGCCCAGCACGGCAAGCAGCTGCTGTGGATCGGCATCGCCGTCGTGGTGGCGGTGTGCGTGCTGTTCATACAGCCGAGGTTCTTCTCCAATGCGTCGTATATCATATACGGCGTGGTGTTGCTGCTATTGGTGGCGACGCTGTTTATCGGCACCGTGACCAACGGAGGGCAGTCGTGGATAGACTTTGGTGCATTCAAGCTGCAACCGTCTGAGTTTGCCAAGTTTGCCACTGCGCTGGTGCTAGCCAAGTATATCAGTGCCATCGACCTCGACATCACACTGTGGCGCACCAAGATGACCCTGCTGCTGCTGACAGCGGTGCCCGCCGGGCTGATATTGCTGCAACACGACACGGGATCGGCACTGGTGTTCCTCGCCTTCCTGCTGGCGTTCTACCGCGAGGGACTGTCACAATATTTTTTGCTCATCGGGGTGCTGGCCATAGCCCTGTTTGTAGCGGCACTGCTGGTAAACCCCTATCTGCTAATGGGCATCGTGCTGGCGGTGTGCCTGCTATACCTGTTTGTGTGGCTGTCGAAACGGTCGTCGAAAAACTACTGGCACACGCTATGGTTCTTTTTGGCGTGCTGTTTCTTCATCTCGTTGGTAGACTTTGCCTTCAACCACGTGCTGGAGTCGCACCAGCGCGACCGCATCTACGTGCTGCTGGGCAAGGTGGAAGACCCGCAGGGAGTGGGCTACAATGTGGATCAGGCCAAGATAGCCATCGGGTCGGGCGGACTGGTGGGAAAGGGATTCTTGAACGGCACCATCACCAAGGCCGACTTTGTGCCCGAACAGGAGACCGACTTCATCTTCTGCACCGTCGGCGAGGAATGGGGCTTCGTGGGCTGCATTGCCCTGTTGGCGGCATATGTGATATTGCTGATACACCTCGTCACCATGGCCGAACGGCAGCGTTCCACCTTTGCGCGGTTCTACGGCTACTCGGTGGCATCGATATTGTTCTTCCACTTCTTCGTCAATGTAGGCATGGTGCTGGGGCTGGTGCCCGTCATCGGCATCCCCCTGCCCTTCTTCAGCTACGGAGGGTCGTCGCTCATAGCCTTCACTCTGCTATTGTTTATCTTTATCCGGCAAGATGCCGACCGTAATGCACTAATTTAAAAAATGATGATACGTTGGCTGTAGCCAATTTCCAATTTCTCGATATTCAATTCTCAATTCACCCAAAATGGCTAAAAAAACCACTACCGAAAACCATTGCAGTTTCTGCGGTCGGCGCGAATCCGAAACCCGGCTGCTGCTGACGGGTATGAACGGATTTATCTGCGATGCCTGCGTGGAACAGGCCTCACAGATAGTCGCCGAACATCTTGGCAACAGCCCAGTGCCCCCCAACTGGAACATGAAGGACTCGAGCCGCATTCCCCAGCCGCAAGAGATAAAGGACTACCTCGACCAATACGTCATCGGGCAGGAAGATGCCAAACGCGTCCTTGCCGTAGCCGTCTACAACCACTATAAACGCCTGCGCTACAGTGCCGAGCACAACGACACTAACGATGTGGAAATTGAGAAGTCCAACATCATCATCGTCGGCGAGACTGGTACCGGCAAGACCCTGCTGGCGCGCACCATCGCACGCCTGCTCGACGTGCCCTTCTGCATAGCCGATGCCACCACCCTCACCGAGGCGGGATATGTGGGCGACGACGTGGAGAACGTGCTCGTGCGCCTGCTGCAGGCCGCCGACTACGATGTGGCCGCCGCCGAGCGGGGCATCGTCTTCATCGACGAGATTGACAAGATAGCCCGCAAGGGCGACAACCCCTCCATCACCCGCGACGTGTCGGGCGAAGGCGTGCAGCAGGCCCTGCTCAAGCTGTTGGAAGGCGCAGTGGTCAACGTGCCGCCCAACGGAGGCCGCAAGCACCCCGAGCAGAAGATGATACAGGTCGACACCCGCAACATCCTCTTCATCGCCGGAGGTGCCTTCGACGGCATCGACCGCAACATCGCCTCGCGTCTCAAGAGCAACGCCATCGGCTACAACGGCACCCGCACCCGCGAGAATCTCGACCGCGATAACATGCTGCGCTATGTCCTTCCGATGGACCTTAAGCACTTCGGCCTCATTCCCGAGCTGGTGGGCCGCTTCCCACGCCTCACCTATCTCAACCCCCTCGACCACGACGCGCTGCGCCGCATCCTCTCCGAACCTAAGAACGCCCTCACCAAGCAGTATCAGGAGCTCTTCAAGATGGACGACGTGGAACTGGTCTACGACAGCAGTGCCCTCGACACCATTGTCGACACCGCTGTGGCCTACAAACTGGGAGCCCGCGGGCTGCGTTCCATCATGGAAAACGTGATGACCGACCTCATGTTCGACCTCCCCACCCTTGCCAAAGGCAGCAAGGTGCGCATCACCAAGGAACTGGTACAGGAAAAAATCAACAAGTCAAACATAAATCCCTCATTAAAATGAAAAAGATCCTCATCCTCACCCTCGTGGTGGCCTTCTCCTTCTGTGGAGCACAGGCACAGAAAAAGAACACCGGTAAGAACACCGCTAAAAACACCGTCACCAACCGCCTGCCCTCGGACGATGGCACCTTCGACGACAAAGCCATATCGCTCGAAACATTGGAGACCATCGAACTGCCCATGTCGTTCGAAGGCCTTCATACCCCGCTTATCGAGGCAATGAAAGAGCGCCGCACCATCCGTAACCTAAAAGAGGAAGACCTCCCAATGGAGCTCATCTCCTGCCTCCTTTGGAGTGCCTACGGCTACAACCGCCCCGACGAGCAAAAACGCGTAGTCCCTTCCGCTGTGAACGTGCAGGAATTCGACATCTACCTCTTCACCCGCGAAGGCATCTATCTCTACGACGCTGAAAAGAACGCCATCCACCTCGTCGTCAAAGGCGACCACCGCAAGGAAATCAGTCAGCAGAAGCACTTTGCCATCGCCCCCGTCTCCATCGTCATGGTCGCCAACTACGACCGCATGGGCGTGTTCAAGAAAGTTGAGGACCGCGACTTCTACGCCGCCGTCGATGCCGGCTACATCAGCCAAAACATCTACCTCTTCTGCTCCTCCGCCAAACTCGGCACCGTGGCATGTGGCGGCATCGACCGCGACACCATCCACAAACTGCTCCAAATCAAAAACGGTCGTGCCATCCTCGCACACCCCGTCGGAATGCAATAAGCCATGCTGCTGCGACTCACCAAACGTTTCACATTCGAAATGGCACACGCACTGCCCTCCTACCAGGGCAAGTGCCATAACATCCACGGCCATTCCTATAAGCTATACGTCACCGTCGAAGGAGAGCCTTCTACAACAGATGGCTCTCCCGACGGCATGGTCATTGACTTCGGTAGCATCAAGGAAATCGTACAGCAACGCATCGTTGACCGTTTCGACCACGCGCTGGTGCTCCCACGGCAGGCAGCCCAAGCCACACCCTCCGAGCAAGAGCTGGGAGGCTTCGCAGCCAAAATCATCTGGGCCGACTTCACCCCCACCACCGAGAACCTCCTCATGCACTTCGCCCACCTTCTCGAGCACTCCTTCCCCGAAGGCACACGCCTCCACTCCCTCAAACTGTACGAAACCGAATCATCCTGCGCCGAACTCATCTTGTGAGAATTAAGATGCGCCAGCCGTCCCCTCTCTAGAGGGGTGGCCGTAAGGCCGAGGTATGTCTTTCAATATCAATAGTTGCTGATATAGAGCGTACGACCATCGTAATGGGTGCCGTATTGGTAGAGGTAACACGGTGTCTTACTGGTAGACAACGGCGCGCCGTCGTCGAAGGTGTTGAACTGCGAGTGGCAGCGGGGACATTCGAGAACGATGTTGCCATAGTTCGATGCCATCTCCAGCCTACCGCTGTCGGCAGGGCATGTGCGCTCGTAGGCAGCAAAGTCGTTCCATCCCGTGCGCACCACCACAATACCCTGATAGCCGCCCACCAGATACTCGTAGCCGTCGCAATTGTTGATGCCTGGGTAGAGAGGGGAATTGGGGTCCAGCTGACAAGTGGCTTCGCCAAACGGCACACGGCACATATTCTCTTTGCCGCACGACACAAGAACGACAAACACTGCAAGGCAGAACGCCAGCCTTAATATACTATTGACTATAGCCTTTTTCAATTTCCAATTATCAGTTTTCGTTGTTAGTCTTAGGCGACACGCCAGCATAGTCGCCATACAGCATCTTCAGCAACACCTCGCCAATAACCTTGAGGCTGTTGCGGTCCACGTGCTCCATATTGTCGCCCATCGTATGCCAATGCTTGAAGAAACTGACGCCACGGCTGTTCTGCACCACGTCGATCATCGGCACACCTGCCAAACGGTTGACATAGTAGTGGTCGTCAAGAATCGGGTCGGTCTCGCTGTTGACAAAGATGCTGCCATAGCCGATAGCATCCGCCACCGTCCACATCTTGTTCATGATGCCCGCCGCATACTGGCGGCTGACCTCCTCCTTGGTGTAACGCGGCTGCTCCGTACCCACCATGTCGAGCAATACCCCATACACTGCTGTGTAGTATGGTGTGTGCGGATGGCGGCTCCAATACTGCGACCCCAAGCACCAGCTGTCCTCCTTATAGGTATCCGCCCAGTCGGGAACACCCTGGTCTTCCACGTCGAAGAAGATAAAGTCCACCGCCACATCCAGTGGCTGTGTGGCGATGGCACGTGCCAGCTCCATCAGCACGCCCACACCGCTGGCACCGTCGTTGGCACCGTCGAAAGGCTTGCGATGGTTCGCCTTATCCGAGTCGTGGTCGGCCCAGAGGCGGCTGTCCCAATGGGCTCCCAGCAGCACTCGCTTGGTTGCCCCCGGCCGTCCTTCAATCGAGGCAATAATATTCTTGCCCGGCACCTCGCGCCCATCCCAGAGGGTTGTAGTAAAATTCTGAATAATAACCGTGTCGCACCAACGGCGCATTTGCGCGGCCAAATAATCAGCACAGCGTCGCTGTCCCTCACTGCCCGGTGTGCGGTAGCCGCAAGCCACCTGGTCGGCAACATACTGGTACGCACTGTCGGCATCGAACACCGGCACCACTACGGCACTATAGTCGATACCCTGTGCGGCCGTGGGAACTTTCTTGCCACTGCGGTTGCAGCCTGCGGCAAGAACAATACTCAGTGCCATAACTACGACACTGAGCTTAGATAACTGTATCCTCATTTGGACAATATTTATGGAAATTGAGAATTGAAAATTGAAAGATTAGAGGTTAGAGACTAACCGCGTCAGCCAATTTTCAATTCTCAATTATCAATTATCAATTTACTTGATACGCTCGGCGTACTCGCTGGTGCGGGTGTCCACCTTGATGCGCTCGCCTTCCTTGATGAAGAGGGGCACGCGAATCTGCACACCAGGCTCAACCGTAGCGTCCTTCATGGCGTTGGTTGCGGTGTTGCCTGCAAAACCGGGCTCGGTGTAGGTGACAACGGTCTCGATAAACGGAGGCAGCTCGCAAATCAGCGGGGTCTCGGTGTCGGCCTCCACGGTGATTTCCACATACTGTCCGTCCTTCAGGAACTGCGGGGCATTGATGATAGCCTCGGGAATATAAATCTGCTCGTAGGTTTCGGTGTGCATGAACACATGCATGTCGCCCTCCTTATACAGATAGGTGTAGGGGCGACGCTCCACGCGCACGATGTCGATCTTCGCGCCGCTGGGGAAGGTGTTCTCCAACATGCGGCCCGTCTTCACGTTGCGCATCTTGGTGCGCACGAAGGCGGCACCCTTGCCGGGTTTCACGTGCAGGAACTCTACGATGGTGTAGATGTCGTTGTTAAAATTAATGCAAAGTCCATTCTTAATATCAGCTGTTGTTGCCATAAAGATAAGTTTGATTATTTAATTGTTTTGATTCTTTTTCTTCTCCTGAGCGTAGAGCTGCGTCAGCTTGCGCAGGTCCTCTTTCAGCTCGTCGTTCTCCGCGTCGGCGGCCTGTCGGCGCGTGCGCTCCATCATCAGGCGGCAGAACACCGCCACCACCAGAATGCACAGCGTCAGGTTCAATGCCCATGGTCCCTGTCCGCGCAGCATAAAGTATGCCACCGTGGCCCCAATGATGAGGATATAGGAAACCCATTCGTAGATTCGTAACGTTTTTTGATAATTCATATACTCTCTATTTAGCACGGCAATATGCTAATAATCTATCGACTACGCATACCGCAACACGTGCTGTTTAACATTTTTTGCTTTGCAAATGTACACAAAAAAATTTGATTACGCACACTCCATGCAAAAAAAATTGGCTCCGTTACCGATTCCTACCGCTTCGTACGGCTTCCTACCGATTCGTACTCATTTTTACTAATCCGGAGTCTGTTTCTCGCACTGAGAGCGATAAACAGCCCCTAATGATTCAAAGCAAAATTAGCGAATGTCGGGAGGCAGGAGGGGTAAAGTGAAGCGAAAAGTCACAAAAATTCTGAAAAAGTTTGGCTATCTGAAGAAATTTTTGTTATTTTGTAACGCTGAAAAGTATGTCGCAAGACATGGAAAACCAAGCGCACAGCATTGATTACTAAAAGAAAAGATATACTATGAAAGATATGAAAAAAGGCTCAAAGTTCGTTATGTCGCTCCTTTTGGTGGCAGGATTGATGGTTGCCAGCTGCGGACTGGGCGCATGCGGCTCGTCGAAGAGTGCTACCATGAACCCACCAAAGAAGTATAAAAGCAGCAAGACCGTGAAGAGCAACATCTCGGTTCGTGGCACTAACGCAAAGAACGGATCGACCTACCGCTCCTACTAAACACAGTGCGACATGCGGTTTGAATGGAAGTGCCAAAGGCATGGGGCAACAGGCCTTGTGCGGTTATTGTGTTTGACCCTACTGTTGCTGCCTGCCCTTTGTTGGGGGCAGCACTACGAGATTAGCGGACAGAGCAGCCTTACGGGGGTGTTCACGCTCACCATCTATGACGGCGACTCGACCACACACACTTTCACCGACAAGGCTAACAAAGGAATGTTCTTCTTCTCGGGGGGAGTGGAGAAGCCCGTGCTGGCCTCCATCCAGCACCCCACGATGACGCAGCCGCTATTTTTCTACCTCGAGGGGTCGGAAATCAGCATCAACGTAAACGCCACTCGGCCCGAGGCATCCATCATCAAAGGCTCGCGCACCAACAGCGAGTACCGCTACCTGATGGAACGCTACTACGGCTCGGCCGAGCCCGGCGCATTCCTACGCCAGTATGTGAAGGAGAACGCAGGGTCTATATTCACGCCCTTTGTGCTCTACCGCCAGATGACCAACATCGACGAGGGTACGGTGCGCCAGCTGATTGGCCAAATTGGCGAGGAGGGTCGGCACACCTATCACTATACCCTGCTGCGCCGCTGGCTGAGGGAGACTCCCGCCGTGAGCGAAGGCAGCGAGATGCCCGACTTTGCCTATCTCGACGGCAACAAGGTGCGCCGTACCTTCGCCGAAAGCCGCAACCAAGAAGGCTACACGCTGTTGCAGTTCAGCGCCACCTGGTGCGACCGCTGCCAGCAGCAGCGCGAGAAGGCCGAGAAGGCACTGGCCGGCAAGGAGGTGCAGACACTGGTCATCAACATCGACGACAACCCCAACGGCTGGGACGCGCACTACCTCCAGCAGCTGTCGGTCAACCATATCCCCTACTTGATATTGGTGGACGCGCAAGGCGTGGTGGTGGCCCGCGACATCCAGGCATGGGAATTGAAAAAAGTGAAAATTGAGAGGTGAAAAATGAAATTATCGAGGCGACTTTCCACCCCCACGAGGTTTCAACTTTCAACTTTCAACTTTCAACTATAAATAATAAGCCCCATTCCCGCCCCCGCGAGGTTTCAATTTTCAATTTTCAACTTTCAATTAAAAAAGCTCATGCTCTATCCGATGAAATTCATGCCCCTGTTCAAAAACAAAGTATGGGGCGGCAATAAGATAAAGACTCTCGGCTTCGACTACGACCCGCTGCCCAACTGCGGCGAGCTGTGGGCATTGTCGGGGATGGAAGGCAACGAGTCGGTCATCACCAACGGCTTTCTGGCCGAGAATACCCTCAGCGAGGTGCTGGAGATATATATGGGCGAGCTGATTGGCGAGAAGAATTTCGAGCATTTCGGCACCACGTTCCCCCTGCTGTTCAAGATTATCGATGCCAACGACAAACTGTCGATACAGGTGCACCCCGACGACCAGCTGGCGCAGCAGCGCGGCATGGAAAACGGCAAGACCGAGATGTGGTATATCATGGAGGCCGACGAGGGAGCCGAGATTGTGGACGGCTTCGACGAGGAGGTAACGCGCGAGGAATACCAACTGTTTCTCGAAACCGGACACCTCGAAAAACTGCTCCATATCGAACACCCCGAGGCGGGCGACACTTTCTTCATCCCTGCGGGACGGATACACGCGCTGGGCAAAGGGCTGCTGCTGGCGGAGATACAGCAGAGCAGCGACTGCACCTACCGCATCTACGACTACAACCGCCCCGACAGCGACGGCAAGTTGCGCGAGTTGCACACCGCCGAGGCTCTGGATGCCATAGACTTTGGTGCCACCCGCGACGGCAAGACGCACTACAGCTACCGCGAGAACAGCACCACCCCGCTGGCGGAATGCCCCTACTTCACCACCAACCTCATCCCGCTGACCAAGCCAATGCGCAAAGACTTCTCCAAGCTGGACAGCTTTGTGGTATACCTATGCGTCGACGGCATCGCTGCCGTAAAGGCGATGAGCAGCATCGAGCCCATCCACGCAGGCGAGTGCGTGCTGGTGCCCGCCACAGCAGAACAGGTGGAACTCTTCTCCGAAGGCCCCGCCAAACTCCTCGAGGTCTACATAGACCCCGCCCGTTGGCAAGGCGGCGACATCAACCACGCCACCGACAATGACTGGTTGGCCCAGTTTGTCGGAAACGCCGAGAATATTCATTATCAACCTATTGACAATTCTTTAATCATCAAGACATGAAGCCATTTCTAGCTGGTGCTTGTTGGACCTTCTCCGAAGGTCTTGCAGCTGTAAGACAAAAAGACAAGTGGGGATATATCGACCGTGAAGGCTACTTTGTCATACCCCCCAAATTCACTGATGCCGAAGGCTTCTCCGAAGGTCTGGCTGTGGTTGAGAAAAACGAGAAGTACGGCTATATCGACAAGAACGGCACATTCGTCATAGCCCCCCAATTCGAATATGCCAACAGCTTTACCGAGGGCGTTGCCATCGTATTCGTTGATGGGAAACACCATATCATCGACAAACAAGGCCACACACTTGTCACCCTTGCCGATACTATCACCGATGTAGAGCCTTTCTCCGACGGTCT
>JAEEIS010000247.1 GCA_016281475.1 Bacteroidales bacterium | reverse complement strand
TGTGCAGCGTGCCTGCGACCTCATAAACAACCGTCCCAGAAAAAGATTCGGCTTCCGTACCCCAATTGAGATTTTTTCCCTATATTTGCACCATCAATTCTCTCAACCTATTATGCCGTACGTGTTGCGTTTATGACTTGAGTTCAGCTTTTTTCTGCTTTTCGTGCAAAAATAGCACTTTTTTCCCTCCCGGCTACCGATTCTTACCGCATGCTACGGATTCGTACTGCTCCCTACCGATTTGTACCGATTCTTACCGATTGGGGCGCAGTTTGAGGGTCCCTGGGCGACGAACGAGCGATTATCAGCCGCGGGATGATGGAGCTTTGGTAAAGGCCACGTGGGGTGCAGACGGACATAGGGCGACATCCCGTCGGGGTGAAGGCGACGGCAGGGGAAGCCCTATTTTGTCGTCCGCATCGCTACCAAAAGCACGGCTGGACGGCACTTCCACTTCGACAGAGCCACGAAACGGTGACGGAGATAGGCATGGTAAGTAGGTGATAATTCGCACTATACGAATTATTTTTCATAGGTTTGCCTACAATTCAATTATTTTTGTGTATATTTGCATTTTGAAACTCACAATTCTGTATGACTATGTACCGATGGATTATTGCATTGCTGGTGGCGGGCTGCCTGTGCGGGTGCTCCAACAAGGAGGAGGAGCTGATGGACTGCAAGGTATTCTGGCAGCTGCACCACACGCCCAAGCACCTGGAGGAGACCGAGATTGAGCAGGCCTACCGGAGCACGTTCTGCAACTACTACGAGCGGGTGAACGACAACACGGTGATTGCCCGCAACACGAACACGCACGACGTGCGGTCGCTGACCCTGAAGCTGGCAAGCATGGCCGACAAGAAGCTGGAGGGCACCACCGACCCGCAGCTGGACTACAGAGTGGAGGTGTGCGTGTATATCGACTTCGCAGGCAAGTATGTGGAGGAGGTGTGGAGCAAACTGTACTGAGGGAATTGAAAATTGAAAATAGAAATAAAGACATACCCCGCCACTTCGTGGCACCCCTCTCAAGAGGATTAAGGATGTCCGGTGGACATACGTCCTGACGCATCTGGATATTCTCTAACCATTAAACTTTAAACATTAAACAAGATATTTTTTATGAAGAAAATCATCATTTTGACCATTGTCGCGATGCTGGCGATGCCTGCATTTGCCCAGCAGAATAAGGGGGCAGGCAAGAAACTGGAAAAGACCGCCCTCAAGGAGGGTAAGAAGAATGCCGAGGGGCTGAAGAAGGTGTATGACGAGGAGCGCGACCCCATGCAGCAAATCGACGAGGCCCTGGAGGAGGCCCGCAACTCGGGCCGGCTGGTGATCTGCCAGGTGGGCGGCAACTGGTGCCCGTGGTGCCTGCGCTTTGCCGACTTCATCACCCGCCACGACGACATCGCCAAGTTTGTGGAGGAGCACTTCGTCTATATCCACCTCAACACCTCGAAGGAGCACAAGAATCCCGACATGCTGAAACGGCTGGGCAACCCCGGACGCTTCGGCTACCCCGTGCTGGTGGTGCTGAACCACAAGGGCGAGGTGCTGCACATACAGAACAGCGCGTATCTGGAGGAGGATAAGAGCTACAGCCACGACAAGGTGCTGGCATTCTTCCAGAACTGGACTATCGAGGCTATTGAGACTTTGAAATGAGGAGTTTAAGTGGAAGTTAAAATGGGAGTTAATGTGGACAAATGCTTGGTCGCCAAATGTATTGTTCCTTTTAACTCCCTTTTATTACTCCCTTTTTAACTCCCCCTTTAACTCCCTCTTTAACTCCCTCTTAATTAATAGAAAGAACTATGAAACGAATCGTATTACTACTGGTGGCAGCAGTGACGCTGTGTGGCTGCCAGAACAAGAGTCTCACCATCATGTCGCTGAACGTGCGCTACAACGGTGTGTGGGAGGACGACGGTGAGAACGCCTGGCAATACCGCCGCGACGCGATGGCGGCAATGATACTGGAGGAGATGCCCGATGCCGTGGGCATGCAGGAGGTGCTGCCTGACCAGAAGGCATGGCTCGACAGCACGTTGGGCTTGCACTACAGAAGCATAGGCGTGGGCCGCGACGACGGCGACACGCTGGGCGAGAGCATGTGCATCTATTACAACTACAACAGGCTGGAACTGATAGGGTGGAAGACCTACTGGCTGAGCGAGACCCCCGACAGCGTGAGCTTCGGCTGGGACGCCGCCTGCCGCCGCACGGTGACGGTGGCCACCTTCGAGGACGCCTACACGGGCAAACATTTCACCTACCTGAACACGCATCTGGACCATGTGGGGCGTGAGGCCAGGAAGAGCTCGGTGCTGCAGCTATGCTCTATTGTGGAGCAGTGCGACGGAGCCGTCGTGCTGGGCGGCGACATGAACTCGGGCATCGACGACAGCATCTTCCTCCCCCTAAGATACAGAGGCCTACTGTCGGCACGCGACATCGCCCCGGTGAGCGACACCGCCTACACCTTCTCGGGTTTCGGCAAGTCGAACCCTTCCCGCATCGACCACTTCTTTGTGCGCGGATGGAAGGTGGAGAGCTTCAAGACGCTGAACGGCGACTACGGCGTGCCCTACGTCTCGGACCACTACGCCATTGAGATGAAATTGAGAATCGAGAAATGAAGTTAATGGGGTTTCGTGAATTGTGAAGGGGTGAATTGTGAAGGGACAATACTGCTGCGTCAGCCAATTTTCAATTCTCAATTCTCAATCATAAAACGGTGTGCTCGAGGAGGGTGTAGGTGCCCAGGCCGATGAGGACTAGGCCCGCAATCAGGGTGGCGGTCTTCTCGGGGATGGGTATGTTGCGCTTGCCCAGGCACACCCCCACGACGGAGACGACAAATGTGGCCAAGAAGATGACCAGCACGGTGACGAGGATTTCACCGAGGGTGCAGCTGAGTCCGAAGCCGATGCCAACGACAAAGGCGTCGATGCTGGTAGCGACACCCAGGAGGCACATGGTGCCGAAGCGGGTGACATCGAGGGCTGTGTCGTCATCGCCGTCATGGAAGGCATCCCATATCATCTTACCCCCCACAAAGAGCAGCAGGCCGAAGGCTATCCAGTGGTCGACGGCAGCGACGACCTCCTTGAAGGCCTCGCCAAGCAGGGCCCCCAGCAATGGGAACACCCCTTGGAACAGGGCCAGCACCAACGCCAACAGCAGACCCTGACGATAGGGCATCTTGCTCTTGAAGGCACTGGTGGTGGAGACCACAAAGCTGTCGACACAGAGCGCCAGTGCCAAGAGGAAGGATTCGAGAAGGGTCATGGCTGACGACTATTGCACCTGCGCGTGTTTGCGATGGGGGAAGACCAGCGAAAGCAGGACGGAGCCCACCAGTATGCCCAAGATGATGATGAGCGAATGGACGGTGGAGATGCTGATATGGAAGAATTCGTGTCCAATCATCTTGAAACCGATGAAGCATAGCAGCAGGCCCAGGCCGAAACGCAGAAGCCAGAAGCGGTCGGTGACGTTGCTAAGCAGGAAGAAGAGCGAGCGGAGGCCCATGATGGCAAAGATGTTGGAGAAGAAGACGATGAAGGTGTCGGTGGTGACGGAGAAGACGGCAGGGATGCTGTCGACGGCGAAGATGATGTCGGAGAACTCGATGACTATCAACACCAGGAAGAGGGGGGTCATGAAGGTGCGTCCGTCGAGCTGGACAAAGAACTTGTGGTCGTGGAGCTCGCGCGTGACGGGGAAGAAACAGCTGGCAAAGCGCACGGCAGGATGGTTGGCAGTGTCGATTTGCTCGTCGTTCTTCTTGACAAACATCTTGATACCGCTATAGATAAGAATCACGCCGAAGATGGCCAGCACCCACGAGAAGCGTCCGACCAAGGCACCCAAGAGGAAGATGAAAAGGAAACGCATGACAATGGCACCCAGGATGCCCCAGAAGAGGACCCTGTGGTAAAACTTCTTGGCGATGCCGAAGCTGGTGAAAATCATTATCATCACGAAGATGTTGTCGATGGAGAGCGACTCTTCGAGGAAATAGCCCGCCAGATATTGCGAGAAGATTTCCTTGCGATAGACCTGCAGGGCGGCGGAATAGCTCATTTCGGGCTGGATAAGGGCCTCCAGCTCGGTGCCCTTGACGTAGGCGAGGAGGTCTTCGATGCAACGGATGTCATGTACCCACTCCGCCCGGAAGAGGAGCAGGAGGCCGAACAGCATTGCCAGTGAAACCCAGACGACGGTCCAAAGAGCCGCCTCGCGCATTTTAATCTCGTGGTCTTTTTTGTGAAAGACACCCAAATCGAGTGCAAGCATGAAGATGATGAAAATCAGAAATGCTGCAAAGAAGAAAAATCGTGACATGTATTCCTATTTATTAATAATTACTCTATATTTTGCTTTTATAAGGGAGGATGGCAAACAAAAATACCCATAGTTACGACCAATCGCAACTATGAGTCTCATTGCTTACGAACGCTGCCAAGCTATTACTAGCCAGTGATTTGTTGACAACACTCACGGCCTATGCCGCCAATTACTCCCTCATAAAATCGGTTGCAAAAATACACTTTTTTTTTGAAATAGCAGACTTTTTTCATCCGCGACAGCCCATGGGCACGAAAAGCGAGCCTTCCGCCTCGGGGTGTTGGCGCAGATACTCATGGGCGACGAGGCCCATGGTGTGGCGGAGGTTGATTTCGGAGATATGGTGCCGGCCGTCGGTGTCGAGGATGCAGTCGATGCCCAAGGGACCGCGGTAGTGCGGCACGATATGGTCGGTGAGCCAGACCTCCAGGTCGGCACGCCGCGACAGCGGGAAGCCCACCAGGCGGGCAATGGCAGGGTCGGGCAGCAGGCGGTTGCCGCGGTAGACACCGTTGGCGGTCTCAAACAGGGATAGGCCTATGAAGGCCAGCCCGTGGTCGTCAACCCTGTATTCAAGGGCGAAATCGTGCGCCACGGCCCAACGCGACTCGGCGATGGCGCAACGCTGTTCGTGCACCACCTTGTCGAGCCATGCCTTGTCGTGGTCGGTGAGGCGGCGCGACACCCACCGCAGTCCCCTGCCCGACCCCGACCAGGGAGCCTTGAGCACCATGTCGGGATGCTCTGCCAACAGGGCCTCGACCTCAGCTACCGTGGTCACGGCACTGCTGTCGGGCTGGAGGGGGAGCAGGGTGGCGCGGTGCTGCAGCTGACGCCAGTGAGCCAGAGCGTCGTCGGACGGCATCAGATGCCCGGGGATGCCCTGACGGAGCAGATGGCTCTTGAGCGTGGCATTCCAGCCCCACGGCACAAGGAGTGGGTCGGGGGCGAGACGATAGGCATCGCCCGCAGCAGCAGCGGGTAGGCACTGCGCCGAGGGATAGACACAACGCATCAGCCTGCACGCTGCGGCGGCAAAGGCCAGCGCCGAGGCGGGCGGCACATAATGCGGGCTGCCGTTGGCGAGGCAGAGGTCGTGTTCGGGGTTGAAAATACAGAGCATGGGATAAACGAAAAGGGGGAGGCTCGCCTCCCCCCTTTCTGAAAAGCATTGCGATATTACTTGTTCACCTGGAATTTGGTGCAACCGCTCTTGAAGTATTCGCTGATCTGGTTGGCAGCGGCGATACCGGCGTTGATGTTGGCCTCTTCGGTCTGAGCACCCATCTTTTTGGGCGTGGCGAAGTAGCGGCCTTCGAAAGCCTTGAACTCGGCATCGGCATCGGGCATGATGTCGGTGACATACTTGAGGTCGGTGCGCTCGGCCATCAGCTTGAGCAGCTCGGGCTCGTTGATGACTTCCTTGCGGGCAGTGTTCACGAGGATGCCACCCTTGCGCATCTTGCCCACGAGAGCGTAATTGATGCTCTGCTTGGTCTCGGCGGTAGCGGGGATGTGGAGGGAGACGACGTCGCAGGTCTCAAAGAGAGCTTCCTGGTTGGCGACGGCGGTGGCCATGCCGCTGGCGTTAATCTGGTCGGCGGTGAGGAATGCGTCGTAGGCATACACTTCCATGCCGAAGCCCTTGGCGATGCGGGCGACGTTGCGACCCACGTTACCGAAGGCCAACAGACCAAGCTTCTTGCGCATCAGTGCGATGCCGGTAGGGCAGGAGTAGGAATGGCGGGCGGCGTA